>JAKUPR010000068.1 GCA_022450585.1 Anaerolineales bacterium
CGGAATTCGCTTATTGGTGATAGTGAGTCTAAATCAGCTATATCCTGGTCACGCAAAACAGGGTGCTCATGTCGCTGCGCAGTGTGGAGCAGCGGCATATAATGGGCGGTACGTGGTGGTCGTGGATGATGATATCGACATTTTTGATCCGAACGACGTTTTGTGGGCCCTGCTTACTCGATCGGACCCTGCCCAGGATATAGAATTCATTACGCGGGCATGGAGTAGCCCCTTGGATCCGGTGGTTCCAACGGGTGGGATTCCGTTTAATTCTCGCGGAATAATAGATTGCACAATTCCGTGGGAGCGTCGAGAGGAATTTGCGGAAGCCATTGTTGATCGCGAAAGATCTCGGGACGTTCGAGAAAAATGGGGACATATTGTAGAGTAAAAGAGGTTAATATATCAGACATAAAATTGTGGTAGCGATTCTACAAGGCGTGATGCAATATAAAAGACATAACAATAAGAAAAAATGAAAGGCAGGTAGACATGGCAGTTGATTTGGTTGTCCGAAATGGAGTGGTAGTTACCCCGACTAATACCTTTAGTGGGGGTGTTGCTGTAGATGATGGTTTGATAGTTGCTGTAGGCACTGATGGGGTTCTTCCTGATGGGGAGAAGGTGCTTGATGTGGAGGGCAAATATATTCTCCCGGGTCTAATGGACCCACATGTGCATTTCCGCGACCCAGGGATGACCTATAAGGAAGATTTTGGTAGTGGTTCAATGGCGGCGGTATATGGAGGTATAACTAGTGTTCTTGATATGCCGAATGTTAAGCCTATTACGGACCGACCAGAAAGAATACTGGAGAGGGAAAAGCTGATTCATGAACGCAGCTACGTGGATATTATGCTGGTTGGAGTTGTGGTACAGGACAATCCAGATCAGATTATTCCTATGGCGAAAGCGGGAGCTATCGGCTTTAAAATTTTCTTGGGTTCGACGATTGGTAACATACCTGCGCCTGACGATGGCGTAATAGTGGATTCATTGAGTCACGTAGCTGAAGCTGGGCTGCGTATTGGGTTTCACGCTGAGAATGATCAAATATTGAAACATCGCACCAAACAGCTTATGGACGCCGGTCGTACTGACCCACGGGCTTTTGTTGAATCACGTCCAGCCATTTGTGAGGCTGAATCGATTCAGAGGATGGCTCTATTTGCCAAATACACGGGGACGAAAATTCATATTTATCACTTGAGTTCAAAAGATGGTTTGGATATGATTATTGAGCATCGCGGCAAAGGGGTTGATATTACTACTGAAACGGGAGCTCACTATATGTTCCTCTCAGAGGAAGATATGGATGAAATGGGTACAGTCTTACGTATGAATCCGCCGGTGCGATCCAAAGAGCATGGTGATGCTTTGTGGGAAGGTGTGATGGATGGAAGTGTCAATTTCATTGCTGATGACCATTCTCCACATGCCGAGGAAGAAAAGATGAAGGGTATTTGGGAAGCGATATCTGGGTTCGTTGGTGTTGAAACACTTATTCAGGTTATGTACTCAGAGGCGGTTATAAAGCGAGGTATGACCATAAACCATTTTGTTCGGATTTGCTCTGAAAATGGCGCGCGTGCGTGGGATTGCTATCCGCAGAAGGGTTCGCTGCAGATTGGCACAGATGCTGATTTGACTATCTTTGATCCTGACAAGAAATGGAAAATTGACCGGCACGAATTACATAGTAAGGGAAAAGTAACCCCATGGCATTTATGGGAGGGACAAGGTTTGCCAGTGGGTACTGTTGTACGGGGTAATGTATTGATGTGGAATCGAGAGTTTGTTGCAGAAAAGCCTGTTGGTCGATTGATTAGACCTAATGCAACATTTTAGTGGGCATACAAGGTGGCGATGATTTTCGGTTTGTTAGGAAACATACCACGTTGGAATGTGTTTTGACTATGTTTGTCCAAGCATTCAAACATTCTGTATGAACGGTGGTTGGGAATGGAAATTGAGCACAAGGTCTTAAGATAAAGACAAGGGGTAATTAGAGATGGTGTCAATGCTAACTTATGGGTCTGGCAACAATTACGACGTAGGAAAAACAATAGGGCAGCAAGTGTCGGATTATGTCAGAGCAAACGTGAATATTTTTTTACATGAGGTTCTGCAAACGAATCACAAACTTGGTTGGCTGCAAGCTAAGGCTAGAGAAGAGATGAGTTTGTTAGGTGGAGAGTGTGTCGATGAAATCGCTGGCATCGCCGATGGTAGCAGGGTGCCATTTAGGGATTTATTACTGTACAACCTTTATGGAGATTATTTTATTCCTGATGGCTGTACGGTGATGATGGCCGTGGGAGATGCTGGTCATCAGGGAAATTCTATGCTAATGAAGAACAGCGATCAGGTGGGAAGTGAATCTATGGTGGGAGATGGATTTAATCAGAACAAAGAGATTTATGTAATTCAAATTGTGGATCCTGAAGAAGGTAATCGTATCATTGGTCTTTCGGCAGCGGGACGTACGGGGATAAAAGTTGGTGTAAACAATAAGGGTGTTGCTGCTGGCAGTAATATAGCGCGCACTGTTGAACTTCGTGAAAAGAAGGTTGATATTAGCAAAGTGCGAGCAAGTGACCGGACGCAGTTGTTACGTGATGGCTTGCAGGAGAATAGTGCGGTCGAAGCGTCGAACCTTGTGTCTAAAATGATCTTGGAGAACCCCACTTCAACTCCGGGTAGTATGGAGTTTGTTGATTCTGGAGTAGGAATTGTAATCGAAGGGTCTTATACTCACCAGGCGATTGATGTTGTGCGCAATGATGTGACAGCAAGGGCCAACAGGTTTCAACTGCTTGAGCACACCAATCAACCGGAGGATGTGTCAAGTGTATGTCGTTACCAGCGTTGTATGCAGCTCTTAAATGAAAATGCTGGAGAACTGACGCTAGAGAAATTCAGAGAATTCTCGCGTGACCACGTCAATGGGCCTGGTCAAAACTCTATCTGTCGGCACGGAAGTCATTATCGTGAGGAAACTTCGCTGGGTGCGGCAGTGATTGAGATTAACGGTTCAGCACCGGAGGAGTCTGTAATTAGTATATGTCTCGGTAAGCCCTGCCATGCTTGGCGAGATTCCAATGGCTATGCAACCATAAGTTTCGACCAGCTTGACACAATTCCGAGCGGTTTTGGTGACGGAACTGTTTGGAATGAATTCTACAGTGAGGAACCTCGTCTGCCTTAATAGTTTTATTGATTTTATATAATTAAGGACTGTGAACGGGTAAAGGGCACCAGTATTTGGGCACGCCAGGTAACATATGAGTGTGGCGTCGAGGTGTTATTCAAATAGGGGTCACTAAATTAATAGACAGAAAAAACTATGGACCTTAGGGTTACTTTCAGGGGGTCATGGGGTTGCCCATTGGTACAATGGCATTCTACCAGTATTATATCCTGTGTTTGCACTGGAATTAGGGTTAAATTACAGCCAAATTGGGGTTTTCGATAGTGCGCGCGGGGTGGTAGGTGTTGTCATAAGTCTCCTAGGAGGATATCTGGCGGATGTTTTTGGCAAACGTCGCTGGTTTCTTGGCTTCTCATTAATCTCTTTGGGTATATTTACAGCGCTACTAGGTTTTAGCAAGACTTATTTTGCAGTGCTTGTGTTGTTGGCGGTGGGTGGTATTGGTAATAGTTTGTGGCATCCATTCGCTTTGCCTATGCTTAAGCGGGTGTTTCCTCAAAGACGAGCATTGGCGACTGCTATACATGATGCAGGGGCTAATTCCTTTCACGGATTATCTCCCATTGTGGTGGGAGCATTGTTGGGATTCTTAGGGTGGAAGTATGTTGTGGGTCTTCATTTATGGCCGGGACTACTTATGGGCATTGTAATTGTATTCACAATGCCTAGGGTTGGTGGTGTTCCCTCTCAGAGGGATTCTTCTAAGAGATATAGTGGTAGTTGGCGCGCTGGGATTCTATTCAATAAGGCATTTCTCACTGCGGGAGGCGTTTCTGCATTTCTAACTATGGGTCGGTTAGCTTTGTTCGCATTCCTACCGTTGTTCTTGGCTTTTGAGTTGGGCCTCGATTCCCCGAGTCAGGGCATTTATATGGGGATCATGACTATCTCGGGCGCTCTAATGGCGCCGGTCGCAGGCAACCTTTCAGATAGGTTTGGGTTACGTGCGGTGCTCGTAATTACAATATGCGTTGCTACTGTTTTTGCGGTGAGCCTTGCCTTCGCTGAAGTCGGATTCCTACTCTATGTGATCATAGCGTTGTTGGGCATGGCTCTGTTTTCAACGCGGTCGTTGCTTCTGGTATTTGCAATGAGTGTAACGCCTGATGAAATGGGGGGTAGCAGCGTGGGGGCGATATTCTCTACAAACCGGTTTTTTGGCGTCTTTTCGCCGATTATAGCTGGGGTCATTGCAGATGTGTATGGATTGCGGCCGGTGTTTTACTTTATAGGTGGATTGTTGTTCGCTGGAATTATCATGCTACTATTGATCAAGCCGAAAAAATTGGTTCCTACTACGTGAGGAAGGACTATGCCATTAGCATCAGTTAACGGTGTGAAAATCTATTACGAAACGCATGGAGAGGGTGAGGCTCTGATGCTAATAAGTGGAACGGGTGCTTCTTGCGATGGTTGGCGTAAATATCAAGTACCTGCGTTCGCCAAACATCACAAAGTGGTAATTTTTGATCATCGCGGAGTGGGAAAAAGCGACAAGCCAGATGAGACATATTCTACGCGGGGTTTTGCAGCCGATGCGGTTGGTTTGATGGAATTTCTGGGAATAGCAAGGTGCTCTTTCATTGGACATTCAATGGGAGGGCGAGTTGCCCAGTGGATAGCTTTGGACTATCCTCAGCGTATCTATGCGCTAGTCTTGTCGAGTTCTGGGTCAGGTAAATTTTCTGCGTCTACAGAGGTCGTGCGTGGGCTGCCTTTGAAACAGACCGAGGCGATGGTCAAACAGGGATATGAGGACTGGTGGGCGAAACATCTGTCTGATGCTGACTTTATGTTTCCGATGGATGTGCGAGAGCAACATGATGAATTGATGCGTGAGCGTCGGGCGTTGGCTCAGGGAGCGATGCCGCCATTGCGGCCATATCTTCGTCATGTGATTGCTCGCCAACAACATGAGACGACGGATTTACTGCGTAACATTAAAGCTCCTACATTGGTTATAGTAGGTGGCAAAGATGTGAATGTTGGTGGAACGGGCAACCATCTTGAGTCATCGAAGGTGCTGGCTGAGCGGATTCCCAATGCGGAACTGGTGGTTATAGAGGGCGCTGCACATGGTTATATGTGGCAGTATCCTGAAAAAGCAAACTCTGTGATGATGAATTTTATAGATAATATAGAAAATTAATAGCGATAATGTTGAACATTGAGATTATAGAAAAGCACTAGTTGTAAAAAGACTGTAATGTATTATAATTTTGGTCTGACCATTATACCGCTTTCGATAATGGTGAGCGATATTAGGACATTAAGTTAGGCAGTAAGGGAAATAGAAAATTGTAGCTGGTAAAAACAAATAGGAGAAAATTATGAAGAAAAAGAACTTGTTTGTAGTAGGCTTACTGACGTTGGGTCTTTTGCTGTCCGCGTGTCAACCACAAGCGGCGGAGGTCGATATAGTCCGTGTAGCATTCCCGTCATCTCTTGACATCGATGACATAGCAGCTTTGATAGCCTTTGAGAAGATGCAGGATGAAGGATTTGCAGTGGTACCGACATTCTATGCACAGGGCGAATTGGCGGTGGCAGCAGTAGCTGGTGGCCAGGCCGATTTTGGCGTTGGAGCATCCACTGTATGGCTATCTGCCATCCTGAAGGGAGAGGCTGTCACTGGTCTGATGGAGCAGACGGCCAATGGTTGGTCAGTAATGGGAATCAAGGATGTTGAAGGTTGTGCAGAGATTGACGGCATGCGTACCGCTATCCATAGTGAAGGATCAGTTAGTACGGCGATGTTGCGTGCGTACATCAACGAGAATTGCCCAGGTATAGAGCCGGATTACATGGTAATACCTGGCTCTGAAAACAGGGCAGCGGCGCTGATGGCGGGCGAGATTGATGTCACTCCGTCCGAGTTGATTGACTCTATCCGTATTTCAGAGTTGCGACCTGGCGAGTTCCATCGTATCGCCAACTTCGCCAG
>JAKUPR010000069.1:0-2868 GCA_022450585.1 Anaerolineales bacterium
CCACGATTTGAGCATTTGAAATCGAGTTTCGTGGATTTGGCATTGATAGATGACTAGCTTAGTTTATTGTACATCGCTTGTATCAGATTGCGTTTCTGGATGGAGCGCACTGAGAAGGGCAGCGTGTATGTGGCCGTTGCTGGCTATGATAGAGGGGTTTGCTAGCCAATCTGTCTCTCCATTGAGATCAGTAGTTTTGCCTCCTGCCTCGGCTACTATTAATCCGCCGGCCGCCATATCCCAGGGATGGAGCCGTAGCTCCCAGTAGCCGTCAAGTCTACCGCAGGCTATGTAGCACAGGTCGAGTGCTGCGGAGCCGAGTCGGCGCACTCCTTGGGTACAAAGAGTTAGGCGGCTAAAGTGAGATAAGTTGTTGTCTTTTGAACTGCGGACGTCGTAAGGAAATCCGGTAGCCAAAAGGGATTTGTCTAGACTCGAGATAGTAGATACGCGTATAGAAGCACCGTTTAGTGTTGAGTTGTGGCCTAACGATGCGGCGAATAGTTCGGCGCGGAGCGGGTCAAACACGACAGCAACTATTGGTCTGTCGCGCTCTAGTAGTGCAATGGATACTGCAAAAAATGGTAGCCCGTGGGCGTAGTTTGTAGTGCCGTCGATAGGGTCAATGACCCATTTGAGTCGCCTTGAAGTATTACCTGATATCAGGCCGCTTTCTTCAGCAAGAAATGAGTGTCTTGGAAAACGGTCTTGCAAATAGGACACGATGTGCTCCTCAGCTTTTTTGTCATAATCGGTGACAAGGTCTATTTCACCCTTGAATTCGACTTTGTGGATGGATCCGAATCCGTCACGTATTATTTGGCCAGCGCTTCGGGCTACCTTGCATGCCTCACGGAGAAAGTTGCTACGTTCGGATTCCACTTAGTGTTTGCCTAGACGTTTAGATGCCTTGTACGACTAGGCCCATTGCAATAGCTAGAGCAACCAGTGTGTGATATTTACGTCCGTTTGTTTTTGACCAGCGGGACGCGACGTGCGCTGATATTAGCACGAAAAACATTACGGCGGCGTGAGGAAGGGTATCTGCGAAGGCGCGTATACTAGCGCCATTTCTCAGAAAAACGATTAAGCCAAGTAGTGCCTGCAGGTCAATCGATGCGACGAAGATTAGCACCATTATGCGATTCATGCGTGTGCCGAAGGAATAATGCAGAGATGGGAAAGCAATTGCAATTGCGGCCCCGGCACCAGATGCTAAGACTAACCAGATGAGTAATGAGTGGATGACCATTATGGTCTGCATAGCGGATCTTAGAAGCGATTGGAAGGCGGTTTTCGTGAAGTGAGCGAGGTAACCAGGAATACAATTGACAATCCGACTACGCAAAGGACAATGCTAATTGCTACCTCTGAATTAAGATGATTTGGTAGGACGGGGCTGGAAATTGAGTTGGGATCTTTCCACGGCCATATTCGTCGCAAAGATCCTAGCATCAGGCCGGTGAGCGTTGCGACGGTGGCGTTGTGGTACCGCTTAAAGAGCCAGCTTAGGATGCGAGAGAAGGTTGCTAGGCCAATAAGAGCCCCAGCGAAAACTAGCGCCAGTGTAAACAGATCGCGATTGTTCACTGCTGATAGGATGTAACGGTATTTACCTAACAACACCAGGACATATGCGCCGGAAATTCCCGGGAGGATCATTGCTGTAATTGCCAGAGCACCACTGATAAGGAGGAACGAAGGAGTTTCTGGAGTATTTACAGATGTAACGCCAAGTAAAAGGTAGGTGGAGACAAGGGCAATCAGGACTGCGGATATTAATTTGATGTTCCATTTGGTAATGGTTCGACTGACAGTTATTACAGAGGCGAGTACCAATCCGAAGAAAAATGCCCACACCCGTGTGGGGTTCTGGTCTAACTGGGTCTCCAGAAAGTGCGCGAGAGTGAGAATGGCTGCGATTATGCCGGTGCCGAGGGATAAGAGGAATCGCCAAGGTATATGGCTTATTGCGTCCTTAAGTCGGAGGGTTAAAAGGAGGCGAAAAAACCGCGCATCAACTGCCTTAATGGCATCTAGTAATTCATGATATATGCCTAGTATGAAGGCCATTGTTCCACCCGAGACTCCGGGAACAATATCAGCAGCGCCCATGCAGAATCCACGGGCTACAATGGCGAGGTAGTGCATTTTACTCTGGGCTGGTGGTGTTGAAGGTGCAGTCATTAGTTGTGGAGTCCTCGTATGCAAGAGCGCGTGTTGCGCTTGGATCTACGTCGGCGAAAGCGCCGTATTTGGCTGGGGCTAGTCGGAAGCCCCAGCCAACCCTGAGAGACTCTTTACGGAGTAAACGGGAATCATCAGAGGAACGGAGGTGTGCGCGTAAATCCGAAGAAGCGGAATTGCGCAATGTTTCGATAAGTGTTGTCTGCTCGAGAGTAGGATCAAATGATGTCATATCGATTTGTAGTCATTTTCCGAAAGACTGGAACGTATTATAGTCAGGTGCTCCGAAGATGCCAAAAGCTTCTGGGCGATTGTGTACCACCGAATTAGTGCGGCAGGACGGGAATTAATAGCATATTGCTAGGCGCACAGAGTGGAGTTAAATGCTGGTGCTTGTTGGGGGAGTGAGTTTAGGCTGGTGGCTAGAGCGTTTTTAGTAGGCAGCCAGTTTGCGCGCCGCCATAGCGATACTTGTTGAATCTGGGCGATATGCGCTTTCGAGTGGTGGGCTGTATGGCACGGGAGTGTCAGGAGCAGTATGGCGCATGACGGGTGCATCGAGAGATTCGAAGGCTAACTCACTGATTATTGAGCATATTTCAGCGCCAACACCCGCAGTTCTACGTGCTTCATGGACAACTAAGGCGCGACCCGTTTTTTGGACTGAGGCGAGAATTGATG
>JAKUPR010000069.1:2878-5786 GCA_022450585.1 Anaerolineales bacterium
ATATCAATGATTTCGCAGGAGATACCCTCGTGCTGTAATGACTCTGAGGCTTGAATCGCCTCGGGAACCATTGCCCCAAAGCAAATAACGGAAAGGTCATCCCCGGTTCTTGTGATGGAGGCTGGACCAATGGGGACGGTGTAAATCTCCTTTGGTACCTCGGCCTTTTGACGGCGATAGAGGTATTTTGGCTCTAGGAAAATTATCGGATTGGGGTCGCGGATTGCGGCTATTAACAAACCCTTTGCGTCGTACGGATTCGATGGCATTACGACCTTGAGGCCGGCGGTGTGGACGAACCACGCTTCTGGTGACTGGGAGTGAAATGGGCCACCGTGTGCTCCTCCTCCGCAGGGTGCGCGAAATACAACGGGTACTGGGTGGCCCTGGCGGTAATGTTCAGTCGCCGCGAATTGTACGATTGGGTCGAAGGCCGTGGAAATAAAATCGGCGAACTGAAATTCGACGACCGGACGGAGGCCCATTAGCGCAGCCCCATTAGCGAGACCAGAGAAACTGTATTCGCACATGGGTGCGTCGATCACCCGACGGCGACCAAAAGCTTTGTAAAGACCTTCTGTCGCCTTGAATGCTCCCCCGAATTCACCAACATCTTGACCGATTACGAACACGGTGTCATCGGCTTGCATCTCTTGAAGAAGGGCCTGATTTATTGCTTGCAGAAAGGATAGTTCAGGCATAAATTCCTGCGGTGAGCGTGTCAGGATTTGGCAAGGGACTTGAATCAGCCCATTTGAGACCGGCGTCGACTTCCGTCTTGACCTTGAGGGCAATATCGGCTTCGGTAGTGTGGTCTAGTACTCCCTGATTGCGTAGAGTGTCTGTTGTAATTTTGATGGGGTCCAGCGTCTCCCATTCTTCTAGCAATTGTTTAGGCACGTAATTGGCCGGGTCGTGGATGGCGTGGCCACGCATTCGCATGGTGTGTGCTTCGATTAAACTAGGCCCACCTCCAGAACGGGCGCGATCAACGGCTTCCGCTGTGACTTGCCAGACATCCAATACGTTATTTCCGTCTACGGTGTAACCTGGCATCCCAAATGCCTCAGCGCGTTGCACAAGGTTGCGTGTGGCATATTGATGGTGTGTAGGCGTGGAATACGCATAACGGTTGTTTTCTAATATAAAAACAGCGGGTAGGTTGAGTACGGCCGCTAAGTTGAGGCTTTCTGAAAATGCCCCCTCCGATGAAGCGCCGTCACCCGTAAAGGTTAGGGCTACTCGTGCTTCGCCTCGGTACTTGAATGAGAAGGCAGCTCCTAGTGTGACAGGCATTGACTGGGGAAGATGGCTAATATAACCAATAATGCCTAAGGATAGGTCTCCTAATCCGTGCGTGTTTGTATCGCGCCCGCGGCTCGGGCCTCCGATGCGGGCCATCGCTTGGGCGAAAATCGTACCGGGCGTCATGCCACGCAAAAGATATGCGCCAAGATCGCGGTGCATTGGGGCCAGGACGTCCTCGGGCTCTAGTGCGTAGGATGCTCCGACTGCGATGGCCTCGTGTCCGCGTTGGGAGAAGATGACGCCGGGGATTTTACCCTGTTTGTACAGGTCTTCTGTTCTGTCGTCGACTGCACGCGTGAGTTTCATCCAGTAGAGGAGCTGGAGTTGTTGTTGGCTTGAAAGAGTATTCATGTGATGGGAGTGGGTTAGGTGTATGGGAAAGAATGTGTTAGGGTATCTGAAATCACTCGGATGGGGCGGTGGACATGGTAAGAGTGGTTTTGTGGGGTGCCGAATTGGTTGGAATATTTACTTTCGAATGCGGTCTATCCACCACCTTACGATCCTAATAATGACGACAGTTATACCTACAGAGTAAACTGCAATGCCGGCTCCGAGTGCGGTCCACCTTATTTTGTCGCGCTGTCGTTGCTTTTGGATAAATGCGTAACGGGTGGCTTCGACATTTGAATTTAGTTCTTCGCGTAGCTTTGTGACGAAGGATGGCCGAGCGTTTACAGGGGAAAGAGCACGTTTGATCGCGTGGGATGTTGCAAGAAGGTCAGGGAAGAGCGGGCGTACCTGCTTTGGCGGACGGTTGTGATGCTTGTCTGATAGTTTATTCATAGGGTTGATTGCCATTTGAGAGATCTTTTCGTAAGGCTAGGAGAGTACGGTGGTAGAGACTTTTTACGGCGCCCTCGCTACGCTGCATCGTGTTGGCTATTTGGGAGTTGGGGAGGCGTTCAACGAACTTTAGGATCAGTAGTTGCTGGCGATCGTCTGGAAGGGCGCGGATTGCCTGGAGCAGGCGGACGGTTTGTTCGTTGGTTTCGGTAACTTTCTCCGGTTGTTCTGCATCAGAATCAGATGAAACCCGGTTGTCGAGGGGTACGGTGCTTCGGCGTTGTGTGTCGCGGTGCCAGTTGGCGACCAAGTTATGTGCTATACGGTATAGCCATGCAGAAAAAGGCAATCCGCGCTCCCTGTACTTTGGCATATGGCTCATTGCGCGTAAGAAGACCCGTGCAGTAAGGTCTTCGGCGTCGTGCTCGTTTCCAGTACGGTAGTAGACGTAATTGTATATTTTTTGTACGTGGCGTTCGTAAAGAACGCCGAATTCCTCGGGGTTTTTCTGGGCACGCCTTACAAGGGCAGAGTCGTTAGTGGAAGGTTCGCTCAAGTTTATGAATTCTCCTGCTTTAATCTGCCGAGAATGCGCAGAGGGCATGCGGCGGGAAGTGCCAGGTTGCTAAACCGAGTCTCAGTATAGCATAAATGGAGAACTAACTTGACGCTAATCAGGTGGGGCTGTAGAATTTCTGCCGGTGTTTGTCGGTAAAAGAGTGGAAATGCGGGAGGGGAGAAAAGAGTAATATTGTGAATGATAAGGTTAAGGTCTATGGTGGTCAGGCCGTTATCGAGGGCGTGATGATGCGGA
>JAKUPR010000007.1 GCA_022450585.1 Anaerolineales bacterium
ATGCGGCTGCGTTAGCTACAGTTGGGATTGCGGTTGGTACTAGTGTTGCTGTTGGAGGTGGTGGTTGTGTGGCGGTTGGCGTGGCACTGGGAAGTGCAGTATTGGTTGCTGTGGCTGGTGGAGCTGTGGTTGCTGTTGTAGTGGCTGTTGGCACCATTGTGTTTGTTGGGATAGTCGTTGCTGCTAGGATTGCCGTCGCGCTTGGCGTTGGACTTGGCGTTGAGCTTGGCGTTGAGCTTGGCGTTGAGCTTGGCGGCACCGAATCTGTGGTAGTTGGCATGATTTTTGCGGCTACGGCTATTGAAACCACTTCAAGTTTTTCAATATCCCCACTTATTCTTACTCCATCACTTGGTACCCAAAGTGGCGTGCCATGGTCTGGTGTGCGTATCTGAAGCCAGAGATTATCCTGGCTGCGCCCAACTACAGTATATGTATCTCCTTCTGAAATCCTAAGGAGGCCCTGCGAATTCAATGATGGTTCTTTCCGTGCATACTCTGTGCTGGTTGTTACAGTGGCAAACAGTGTCCAGAAAGTTTCCGAATCTTCCGGGCTGAGAATTGCCGCTTCGCCAATATCCTTACTCTGGGATTCTGCGGAACAGCCGATAGAAATGACTACAAACGTAGTAAACAGTATGACTAGGCCAAGGCGAGAGGGATGTAGATTCATTTGTTGTGATTTTAGCCCCGTGCCGGCGGAGGAGCACCTACAAGGATCGACGGGATAATAATGGAACATACTTCTAATTGTCAAGTGGGCATAGCGATGACGTTGACGTCTTTACATCACTATGCTAACATTGGATTTTCTAGGAAAGAAAGTATTTGAACGCGTCGATGACGAGGACAATCACTATTACTGTCAGGACTACAGCGATGACTACACCGGTTATGCAAAGGTGTGGGCTTCGTTTTAGGTGTGATACCGGCTCGTGGCCGGTAGAATGCCAGTGATTTCGTGAAATGAAATCATCAGACGCGGAGCCAAAGTGGCTCCGCGTTTTTATTTTATTAAGGAGTTGGGAGATAATGGAAAGGTGATTATGGCAGAGCGAACTGTTGATACAAAAACCTTAGTGATTAAATATGGAGGCACCTCCGTAGGAAGTGCGGAGGCTATACAGCAGGTTATTGCTCAGGTGCAACTAGCGCGGGAGGAATGGAAACAAGTGGTTGTTGTGCTTTCAGCTATGAGTGGTGTGACGGATTTGTTGCTAACGGCGGCAAGTGCAGCTGCGGAGGGCGACGAGGAAACTCCGCGTTCGACCGCTTCTGCTCTTATGGAGAGGCACGACAGTACTATAAAGGGCCTACTGAGTTCCAAAGCAGAACGCGAAATTACGCGCGATCGTGTGGCAGCTCACGTGAATGAGTTTTCTTCTCTAGCTCCGGCAGTGTACGTGTTGGGAGAAGCTTCTCCTAGGGCTTTGGATGCAATCAGTTCATTGGGAGAGCGAATGGTGGTGCACCTGGTGGCTGCTCGGCTGCGTGAACTTGGTTGTGTCGCTACCACCGTGTTGTCAAGTGAACTCATTCGCACAGATGCTCAATTTCAGGCGGCTAATCCGGATATGGATGTTACTAGGACTCTCACGCGCGACATCTTGGTCCCACTGTTGGACGATGGTGTGGTTCCGGTAGTGACAGGTTTTATGGGGGCCACTGATGACGGAGCAATTACTACCCTTGGACGTGGAGGTAGCGATTACAGTGCTGCTATCTTAGCGGTTGCGGTGGATGCGGACGAAGCTTGGATTTGCACCGATGTTGACGGGGTTATGACCACTGATCCACGCATAGCTTCCAACGCTCGTACTCTTCCAACAATCGCATATCGGGAAATCGCTGAGCTAGCATCCGCAGGTGCCAAAGTTGTGCATCCCAAAGCCATTAGCCCGGTACTGGAGCACGGAATCAAGCTTTCTATACGTAACACATTTAATCCCGATGGGCCAAATACACACGTTCTGACCGACAGTGATACAGGAAATCAAGGAGCCAAAGCCGTCACGGTAGTGAAAGCACACAGCTTGTTAGCATTAGAGGGACGAGGCATGTTGGGCGTACAGGGTATCGCCGCGCGTACTTTTGAAGTGACTGCTCGTACGAATGCAAGCGTGACACTAATTAAGCAGACTTCTTCCGAACAGAGCATATGCTTCGCTGTGCCGCAGTCGGTAGCACAACGTGTCATTGAAGAACTGGAGCGTGAATTCCGGCATGAGTTTAAGTGGAAGCACATTGACCGTGTGCGTGTACAGCACGATATTGTTATAGTGACGGTAGTCGGAGCAGGCATGCGTAACACGCCGGGTATTGCCGGAAAAGTATTCGGTGCTCTTGGAAAGCGTGGATTAAATGTGGTTGCCATAGCGCAGGGTTCATCAGAGTGCAGTATCAGCCTGGTCGTGGCAGCTGCAGAGGCCGATGATAGCGTGCGGGCCATTCATGAACTTATCGTTGATAGCCATTTGGAGGATGAATACGAATGAAGAAACGTAAAGTTGCTGTACTGGGGGCCACTGGATCTGTTGGGCAGCGTTTCGTACAGCTGCTTGATGGACATCCGTGGTTCACAGTGACCGCATTGTCAGGGTCGGAGCGGACAGTTGGTGACACATATCAGAGGGGCTGTCGATGGGTCCTGCCGGGTGACATGCCAGAGTGGGCCCGAGACCTTCCAGTACTTCATTCAGAGCCTGGAATGGATGCTGAGATTGTCTTTAGCGCACTGCCATCTGCGCTAGCCAAAACGGTTGAACCAGCTTTTGCTAGCGCAGGATACCAGGTTTTTTCTAACGCGTCTTCTTATCGTATGGATGTTGATGTCCCACTTTTGATTCCCGAGGTAAATCCGGATCACATCGAGTTGGTACATCAGCAGCGTAAACGACGCAACTGGAGTGGTTGCATAGTCACCAACTGCAACTGTACCTCCACTGGGGTCACTGTGTCATTAAAGCCACTTTTGGATACGTTTGGTCTGCGGCGGGTTTTCTTGGTCTCGCTCCAGGCGATTTCGGGAGCGGGATACCCGGGAGTGCCTGCCTTGGATTTGGCAGACAATGTCGTACCTTTTATCCAAGGTGAGGAGGAAAAACTAGAGTCAGAGCCTTTGAAGATGTTGGGTATGTGCGATGGCAAGCGGGTGTCGGCAGCATCGTTTGGTATATCTGCGCATTGCAACCGAGTTGCTGTTTCTGATGGCCACATGGTGTGTGTGACTGCAGAACTAGAGCAGCCAACCTCGCTTTCGAGGATTGTAGATGCCATGGAATCATTTGCTCCGGCGCAGTCTGTGCAAGAATTACCCAGTTCTCCCCATCAGGTACTCCAGGTGCGTAGCGAGAGCGATCGTCCACAACCACGTCGAGACAGGGGTAAAGGCGCTGGTATGACAACTGTAGTTGGACGAGTCAGGGAGGACAGCTTGTTGCACTTGCGCTATGTTGTGCTATCGCATAACACAATCAAGGGTGCGGCTGGCGGATCCCTCCAAAATGCGGAGTTGTTGCTTGCAAAAGGCGTATTCTAGATTTCGCTCGACGTGAGTGTTAACTGACAGGATCACGGTTGATCCAAATTGTCATTGGTCCGTCGTTTACCAGACCCACCTGCATATCCTCACCGAATCTTCCATGATTCACGGATACCCCGCATCTAGTTAGGGCATCAGCGAAATGTTGCACCAGATACTCTGCTTTTTCCGGCAGTTCTGCGTTGATGAAAGAGGGTCTTCGACCTCTACTTGTGTCGGCGTAGAGGGTGAATTGAGATATCACTAGGGCGGCACCGCCAACATCCAACAGTGAGAGGTTTGTCTTTCCATACTCATCCTGAAAGATGCGTAAACCGGCACATTTGTTTGCAAGCCATTCTGCCTCGGACTTGCTGTCCTGCCGACCGACGCCGACCATGATCAACATTCCCGTTTCAATGCGCCCCACAATTTCACTGGCGATGCTTACCTTTGCTTGGCTCACCCGTTGTATTAATAGGCGCATTTCTTTCTGAGTGAGCGGTCGTAAATCTGAAGCTATGTCAGGCCCGCTGCCGCCTTCACTTCTGCGATTGTTTCCGCAGCGACAATGGTTGCACGGCGTGCTCCGTCTTCCAGTACTTCCCACACATACTGTGGGTCTTTTGCCAATTCTGATCGTCGTTCTCGAAACGGCTGTAGGTGTTCGTTCAGTCTCTTGGCTAAAAGATTCTTGCAATCTACGCAACCGATACCTGCTTTGCGACACTCTCGGTCAATCATAGAGATGTCATCGCTGGAAGAGAAGGATTTGTGCAGTGTAAATACATTGCACACGTCCGGATCTCCCGGGTCATCTCGACGTTGGCGTTGCGGGTCTGTAACCATGGTACGCACCACCTTTTCGGTCTCTTTGGGAGTGAGAGCGAGTTCAATCTGGTTATCCTCGCTCTTGCCCATTTTGCGCTTACCGTCCGTTCCGAGAACTTTTGGGAATTCAGTGTTCTTCATCTGTGGTTCTATAAGTACTTGTCGGCCGGTTCGGTAATGGAAAGTGCGTACCACTTCACGCGCAAATTCTAGGTGAGATTCTTGGTCAACTCCAACAGGGACCACATCCGCCTTGTACAAAGTTATGTCAGCCGTCATCAATACTGGGTAGCCGACTAAGCCATAGTTGATGTTTTGGGGTTGGAGGCGTACCTTGTCTTTGAAAGTGGGTAGGTCGGTCAATTTTCCTAGGGGCGTAAACATGCTTAGTATTGTGTGTAATTCGGTTACCTGAGGTACGTGGCTCTGTACGAACAGAATAGTCTCCTCCGGACGCAACCCAGCCGCCAACCAATCGAGGGCCATCTCAGCGGTGTTCAACCTTATTCGATGTAGTTGGTCTAGAGTTGTCATGGCATGAAGATCCACGATGCAATAGACGCAGTCGTATTCTGCTTGTAATTCGACGTAGTTTCTTATTGCGCCCAGGTAATTTCCGAGGTGTTGGCGTCCGGTGGGCCGCGCGCCTGAAAATACCCTACCTTTTTTCTTGCTCATTTGAGTATACTTTATGAACTAGCGGAGAAGCTTTTCCGAAACAGAGCAATCACCTCGTCTTTTTCTGCGTGCCGCCCAAGGTTTTTCTTTGAGAAGAGCAGCTCGTCGTTTAGGGTCACCTCAAACACGCCACCACTTGAGGGTATTATGCTCACTGCATCGATATTATATTGGAACTCCGTAAGTAGCTCTGACACCAAACTGGTGGCGCGGTCTGTGTAGTTTCAAGATGCGCAGTAGGTTATTTCAACGAGATTTTTCATTTACGGTACCTTAGAATACTTCTTGCCCAACAAGTTTATAGTGTACTGCCGTTGTATGCAAAAGGCAACGTTCTGCATTTGGCATGTGTGGTTATGATGAACGATCCTCATTTACGTTGGTTGATTTGTTGTGGTTGGCTTGTGATGACGATGTGAACCCAGTGTTGGATTTACCTAATAATGTCCACCCTGTCGGCAGCAAGGCGGTAGCAAGCAAAATCTTGAGTGCATCACCAGGTAGAAATGGTAGTAATCCTGTGTGAATGACTGCTTCCCAACCAACAAAACGTGACAACCAGGTGATACCAACTGCGTAAATGATGACATTTCCAACGATCATACTTGCTGCGGCAGTCCACGGCTTTCGGTCCCATCCTCTTTCACTAAGTGACCCCACAACATAAGCTGCTGCCAGAAAGCCGGCTAAGTATCCGGCTGTTGGACCAATTAGCCGACTTATCCCGAATGTGCCCCCTGCGAACACCGGTAGATTCAACGCGCCGTATATAATGTACGTTATGACAGTTGCTAGACCGCGCTTGCTGCCAAAGAGAGCTGCGATAAGTAGCACAGCGAAGGTTTGGGCAGTGATGGGTACTGGAGAGAAGGGCAACAATATCTGTAGTTGTGCAGCAACTCCTATGAGGATACTTCCTCCGAGCACAAGAGAAGCCTCGCGTAATATTCCTGCCTTCATCCACACAGCGTCAATCATAACTATGAAACGCGGATTAGTAGTCTGTATCAATTAGACCTCCATAAAATAAAATAGTATAAAGTCGTTTGGATTGCAGTTCTTGGCATTAGATCCTGTACTGTAACGTCAGGTTACTTCCTCTTCGCTAGAAAGGTGTACGGTTTGGGTTGGGAAGGCAAATTCGATGCCTTCCTGTTCAAATTGGCGCAGAAGCTCCAGATTGATGTTCTGTTGGACGTCCATGTATATGCTGTAATCTGCAGTAGTGACAAAATACACAGTTTCAAAATCTAGAGAGAAATCTCCGAAATTCTTGAAATGGGAGCGATCGAAGCGTACATGCTCGTGTGAATTGATGATATCACGCACAATGGTCGGGATGGAAGCCACCGTTGCTGGGGGGGTGTCATAGGTCACCCCAAAGGTGAACACAGCCCGACGTTCCTCCCGGTCTTGGAAATTTATTAGCCGGCTGTTGAGCAAATCATGGTTCGCGAAGATGATCATTTCTCCGCTCAGGCTTCGCACACGCGTGGTCTTTAGTCCTATTTTCTCGACTGCGCCCATGTGTTGATCTACGACGAGGAAATCCCCAACCTTGAAGGGTTTGTCCATCATGATGGACACGTATGCAAGCAGATCGCTGAGAATATTTTGTACTGCTAGCGCTATTGCGATACCTCCTATCCCAAGACCAGTTAGGAGTCCGGTGATTTCGACGCCTAGGTTGTCGAGAGCGATAAGAAGAATGATGCTCCACAAAACGATACGGCTGGCAAGACCAAGGATGGTGACAGTGTTATTGGGGTCTGCCTCCGCGTCCAGGGTGTGGCGCGCGTAATGCTGAAGTCCGTAATCAATCAGCTGGTTTGCCCACAGTGCGCCCTGTAGCAGCAAACTGAAAATGACTGCTGTCTTTACAAAGTCTTCTATCGAATTCGGTATGGTGAGTGAAAGTGTTCCAACATACAGTGACAGTACCAAGAAGAACCAAGAGCGGCTTGAGCGCAGCATGCTAATGGCGAGGTCGTCGATTTGAGTTGCAGTACTCGGTGCAAAGCGTTCTAGTCGGCGCACCATCAGATTACGAATGCTGCGTAACAATACAAGCGCTGCCAATGTCAGCAGAAGTGCTAGCAACCAATTACTGACTATATTCCCGAACCAAGTTTGTGATAGAGTTTCCATCAGTGTCTTAGCTTGTGCTTTTTCATCTCTATTCTGAACTTTAGTTAATTATATCCACAATCTTTTGATACGCTACTGGCGTCCATTTCCTGTGTTCTGATAACAGGGTTATACTCCCCGTATGCGAGTACGTCTTGTCTCACTTGGCTGTCGTTTGAACTCAGGAGAGATTGATGCTTTAGCACGCGATTTTTCTGCCGTAGGTCATTGCGTGGTTGCCTCTGGTGAGGATGCTGATCTCATGGTAATTAATACCTGTGCAGTTACGCACCGAGCAGGTGCGGAGTCTCGTCGGCTCATCCGGAGATTTCGGCGCGAATATCCTCAGGCTGCTCTGGTAGTGACGGGATGTTACGCGCAGCTTTCAGCTCACACAGCCCGGGCTTTGGGAGCTGATTTGGTAGTGGGTAATCAGTATAAGGATGCGTTGCCACAGATCTTGCATGAGGCCGGGATACTTCCTAGCCCGGAGCCGTTACCATACGAAGGTCTTGTGGGGGTAGGATCAACAGTCCGCACTCGTGCATTCCTCAAAGTTCAGGATGGCTGTAACAATTCTTGCACGTTTTGTGTAGTTACCTTAGCACGTGGGAGTGCGCGGAGTCGTGCTCAATGTGATGTGATTGCCGATGTCAACAAGTTGGTATCCTTGGGATACCAGGAGGTAGTTCTTTGCGGAGTGCACCTAGGTGCGTATGGTCATGACCATGGACGCCTAGACGGTCTGCAGAAATTAGTTCAGGCCTTATTGTGTGAAACCGATGTTCCTAGGCTGCGTTTGTCCTCTCTGGAGCCGTGGGATTTGCAACCCAGTTTTTTTGGCCTGTGGCAAGATGTGCGCCTGTTGCCACACTTACATCTGCCTTTACAGAGTGGTTGCGACAGTGTCTTGCGGCGCATGGGACGTCGCACTACATGTACCAGTTTTAGGGCGTTGCTGCGGTCTGCTAGGTCTGCTATACCTGATTTGGCGATCAGCACTGATGTCATGGTAGGATTTCCCGGCGAGAGTGATGTAGAGTTCGAACAGTCGCTTGAGTTTGTTGGAAGCATGGAATTCGCGCAGATGCACATATTCCGTTACTCTCGTCGCATCGGAACGCTTGCTGCAGACATGCCCGGTCATGTACCTGAGGATGTGGCTAAGCATCGTAGTAGTCGACTTCATGAACTTGATAGGCGTATGCAATCTCGGTTCAGGCAACGATTTGTGGGTCGTAAACTGAGTGTACTCTGGGAACGTTCGCGTCCTCATGATAATGGTCTGTGTTGGAGTGGTCTGACACCGAATTATCTTCGAGTGGTGACTCACACGACTAAGCAATTAGATCTGCATAATGCTGTGACCGAAACATCATTGTTGGCCATGGTTGACGAAGGTATTTTGGGAGAGGTGGTTGCCCCGCTTGACTTTGTTTCCCAGCGAATACCAGTGGAATTGGCACTCGGGGTCAACGCTGCAAAATACCTACCAAGTGTGCCCCAAGTCCACGAGGCAACAAGTCCTCGAGCATGACTAGTGCACGAAACATGAACTCGTTGAAAGCGAGATAAGTCGGATCGCGAATTACTTCCAGCGAAATCAATCTTAGCTTGCTTTCATGCGCTAACCTTTGTATTGTCGGGATTGTGTTGGCCCGGTAGTACGGTGGGAATGTGTCGTCAGGCATGCGTCCGTATATGCGTGGTACTAGCGCTCGTTGTAGTGCGGGTATCCAGATGCTCAAACGGTTGGCGATTAGCAGGGGATTGCGTCCGTTGGGTGTCAGGAAAATGAAATGTCCACCAGGTTTTAGTACGCGTCGTATCTCTAGTAATGTGTCCTGTGGCGTGTCGAGGTGCTCCATTAGCCAAGCAGCGATGACAATCTGGAATGTGCCTGTGGGGTATGGTAGACGTACAGAGTCTCCCGAACATAAGTGTATCTGTGCACATCTATATCCGGCAAGCGAGTCCCAATGTGCGTCTACACCAAATATCCCCAAAGGCTCATTGACCAATTTCTCAGGTATACCACCGCGGCCGCAACCGAGGTCGAGCATGCGCATGTCGGCACCTAGGAACCCGCGTATGGTCGCTTCGTACACCTCCCCGCTGGGAAACCAACTCGGACGTAGACGCCGATACCGATTGCGCCATTCGTTCTGTATATCTAACGGCAGCACTATCTGCCTTTCTCGTTGTTCAGTCGTTGGGCGCGAAAAACAGATTACGCCAAAGCATCCAGTTTGGTGTCTGTGACTGGGGCATCTCGGAGTACGCTAGAGTATTGTTGGTGCTGGTGTCAAGAGCTGGGGTGATGACAACAAGGTGCGTTTCCTCGGGGCGACCATACTTCAGGTTTGTGCGTAGCGCACGCTCCACGAAGGCATCCGAAGAAACATAAGCCTGAGTAAGTTTTAGGTCTACCTGTGCCTGGTGTAGTGCTGTTACGGTGGCGACAAGCTGGCTTTCCTGTGCACGAATCGTATGACCCCTTTCCATCAAGCGACTGAAACTGGAAAGAAACCAGATGCCGGTTGCAATACCTACCATAATCAGTACTTGAGGTAGGGTTATTCTAAGCCCATTTCGTCTTTGTGTTACTGCTCTCATCGTGTTTCCGTGACCAATGTCTCAGCAGGGGATTCTGTCAGGAGTGCCAGTTTTGGCCTGCGGCCTGTAAATGCCGAAGGTGGGATTTGAACCCACACGACCGGATGGTCACTACGCCCTGAACGTAGCGCGTCTGCCAATTCCGCCACTTCGGCCAGTCGCCCGAATTCTACTGAGTTTTATAGCGATGTCAACGCGATGTTGCAAGAGCTATGCCCATGTTTAGTAGTATCGCTGTATCCTCCCAGTGTTATAATCGCCGCCCACGGTATTGGTATGTTTATTTTCAATGAAGCGATAGACCTTGTTAGCTCTCCGCCCGGTAGTGTCATCTACCATATAGTTTCCCTGTTTGCTCTCGAAGCTGGTCTAGCCATGGCACTAGGGCAGTATCGGCGTGATCGCGATTCCGGATTTGGGCGTCTGGCATTGGCTGCTGGACTGGCGTTGTTAATGCGTCTGTCGCTTGCTGTCCTGGCTGGCCTAGGTGCTGCCGGAGTAGTTTACGATGACATGCTGCTTCCGCCGATTGACCGTGCTGTTAGTCTTGTCACCCTTATGGTGCTTGGTTGGTCTTTGCTGTCTAGGAATGGAGACACATGGGCAGATGGGATATTGGTCGGCTCGCTAATTGTGGTGATTGTTGGCGTAGTAGTGGCGCTGATTTTGTGGCAGCCAGTGGGCCTGCTTGGCTCGGATTTCAACAATACACCCCATGATCTCTTGTGGGCTGCCCCTCAGGTCGGGGTGTTGCTGGCTTTTCTGACTTTGTTGGTCGTGCGTCGTTCCGAAGAGTGGGGTATGGTTCTTGGTTTTTTTGTGCTGCCTCTCTTAGCTACTCTGTATCATCTATGGTTTGCGTTGCGTGAGCCAGTATTGAGCGGGCATGTTTCAGCCTTCATGCGCATGTCAGATTTAGCAATGCTGCCCATGTTCGCGGTAGTTGTCTACCGGCGTGTACTACGTCAGGCTGTTGTGGTGGTGGAGAGTTACAATACTGGAGACTTTATACCTTTGCTCGAAAGTCCGGTGGATCCTGGACTTTCCCCAGATTTGGCTTGTGCTTTGGCGAGTATAGGTTTGGAAGTGGACCAGACTTCTGCGATTGAAGCGGTATCCCGCGGGGTTGGTCAGGCGCTGGGGGCAGAAATAGCCTTGCTGTGGGAGTTCGTTCCTGGTGATGAGTCGGTGACTTGTCTAGGTGGTTACGATCTTACGAGACAGAAACGGATCGTAGGGTTTACTTTGAATTCTAATCAATCGGAAGGAGTTCGTACAACTATTCAAAAGAACCGGGCGCAGCAGCTGCGTCCGGCTGCGAATGGAGAAGAGTTGCGGTTACTGGCTGATCAGGTTGGGCTGCACATTGTCGGTCCGGCGTTAATTGCTCCGCTACCTTCTGATATGGATGTTAGTCTTGCTGTAATGGTGTTTTCGCCTGACGCTTTGTCAGATTGGAGAGATGACGACGATCAACTGTTGCTAGCTCTGACTGGTCCAGTAGCGCGGGCGTTGCGCAACACGGTCGGAGATGGCGGACTAGAAATTGGCTAGATAACAATGCGATTTCAAGAAAAACGTTGTGCTACGGGTGAACGTGACTGGCTAAGAGAGTGATTGGCAGTACTCGGAGATCTGGGATTAAAATCTAAGGAATTATGTCTGTATTGCGCATTACGATCCTGTTGTTAGTGAATCTAGCATTGTATGCTTTTCTAGTCTCTAGATTACTAGGCTGGCGATTGCCTGGATGGGGGTTAGCTACCTTACGCCAACGACTTCTCTCTGGGGGTATGGCGCTCGCGCTGACGGCTGCAATATTGATTGGTGCCATTACTATTCTCACCAGTGGTCTGGTGAGTGAGGCCGACAGTGTGCGTATATTGCGCAATGCTCTATGGGTTGACGCCGCAGTAATATTGCTGCTGGTGATACTCTGGGTATTACCGCGCTTGCCGTTGACTAA
The DNA here is from genome assembly GCA_022450585.1 of Anaerolineales bacterium. Classification (GTDB taxonomy): domain Bacteria; phylum Chloroflexota; class Anaerolineae; order Anaerolineales; family UBA11657; genus CAJWGI01. Next base: position 11,739 of record JAKUPR010000007.1, read on the forward strand.
GTTGCTATCGGAGAGAGTCTCCCGGCGAGTGTTTGTTCTTGTGTTGGCGTTGGCACTTGCGTCTGGAGTTGCTCTCTTGATATTTATGCTGCTCAATAGCGGCTTTGGTAATACACGTTTGTTGCGTGGTTTCTTGTGGATGGACGGAATACTGATTCTCTTATTGTTATTCCTTTGGGGGGTGCCACGTGTGTCTTGGCCAGCATTCGGGTCTCAGACTAAGCGCCAGAGGGCTCTCTCTGTTGCGCTTGCACTTGCGCTATCGGCTGCAGCGGTTCTTGGAGGGATTGCGCTTATTGCCAGCGGATCAGTCAATGCTGCAACGAGCAGGCTCCTACTGCGCATTGCTCTATTTGTCGATGCTGGTATGTTCATGATGTTGTTGGCGCTTTGGATTTTTCCTAGGTTGCCGTGGCCGGTTTACGGTCAGAAACAGGTTAGGCCTCAGGGTGAATGGCGTAAGGCTCTGGGTGGCTTGGCCGTTGCGGGTATGATAGTAGCTACTATTGTGAGCGGGTTTATTCTTGCATATGGCGAGACTGGCTCACTTGATCAGCCTGAGGTTGTGGAACCGTATGGGTCAAAATCCTCTACCCTTTCAGTGGTAGCTGTTGCTGATACTGTTGTTCCGCCGACAGCTACCAATAGACTGCCCAAGTCGACCGTGACGGCGACGGTTACAAATATTCCGACGATTGGCATAACCATCATACCGACTGCGACGCCTGCTCCAGTGTCTAATAGAGTGCCTACCAATGCAAACAGTCCTACTTCAACGATTTCTCTCCAACCCACTTCAACACCCAAGTTGACCTCCACACTTGTGCTAACTGCCACTATGAACCCGACGGCGACGGAGGTCATTTCCCCAACTCATTGTGTACCTGGCTTCAGTGGTTGGGCAGAATATGTCGTGGAGTATGGCGATACTCTTGTTGGTCTGGCTAACCAGGTAGGTAAGAGTAGAGAGGAATTATTGCGGGTAAACTGTCTTACAGACGATCAACTCAATGTCGGTCAGACTATACTGATTCCAGAGACCGAAACAGTAATTGATGGAATGGTGCAGGCTTGGCAGAAGGAGGTGCCGCCTGTGATAGAGGGAGATTTGAGCGATTGGGGTGTACTGGAAAATACGGCAGACTCGGTAGTATATGGAGCTGACAATTGGAGCGGTGTGAGCGACCTTGGCGCCAATTTCTCGTTGGGGTGGGATGCAGCCAACCTGTATCTTGCAGTTTTGGTGCAGGATGATGTGTACTCCCAGACGCAGAAAGATGAGACTATTTTCAGGGGCGACAGTGTAGAGTTTTTGCTCGATGTTGCTCTGCAGGATGATGGACAGCATGAGAAACTGAGCGACGACGATTACCAGATTGGTCTGTCTGGAGGGGATTTGAGAGATGAGACAGTTTTGCCTCAGGCGTATATGTGGTTCCCGGTTGGTCAGGCTGGATCTCTCTCCGGAGTGCAAGTTGCCGTTCGACTCTCTGCAGATGGTTACGTTTTAGAGGCTGCTATTCCCTGGGGTGCGTTGGAGGTTCAACCCGTGATAGGGAATGAGTACGGTTTTGCTCTCTCGGTTAGTGACAATGACCTTTCTGAGGTTGCTGTGCAGCAGAGTATGGTTTCCAGTTCTTCTGGTCGCTTACTTACTGATCCGACCACTTGGGGCATTCTGCGTCTTGAGCCGTGATAATGCTGCCGTTGAGTCCAAGAAAGAAAAAACATGCTAAATACACTTGCGTCTGCGCGGCTTTGATGCTATCTTGCCCTTGGAAAAATCCATTTTGTCCATGAGCCAACAGCTTTCGCTTTTTGACCCTGATAGACCGCCTCAGTCGTCAGAGGTGACTTCACCCGATAGTCGCACTGCGACTAATTCGCTTGCCCAAATTGTGGCGATTAAAGACCCAGCGCTAGACTCCGTGAAATTGACGGCTAACGCTCCTATTTCAGCGGCGTTGTCTATGTGGATGGAAAGTCGTCGTCGTGCGGGTTTGTCGGAAAACACGATAAAGAATTATCGCATTGATATACAGCTATTGGCGGAATATGCGGGAGCGGGGGCATCAGTGGGTGAGTTTACCACCCAAACGCTAAATGATTACTTGGAATGGATGCGTCATAAGCGGAGAGTGCCGTGCTCAAGCAAAACGCTAGACCGGCGCATAACGTCTCTCAAGTCATTTTTTCGGTGGCTGACACCAGCAGCAGCGCTATCAGTTAACCCGGCGGAGGCAGTGGTTAATGTATCCGTACGTAGTCCTCTGCCCGTGGTGCTTACGGAGTTGGAGGTTTCTCAGGCACAACATGCAGCGCGGCAGTTGCTTCAGGGCAAGAAAAAGGCGGATATGCGACCGCACATATTGCTCACATTTTTGCTGCATACGGGTCTGCGTAAAGGAGAAACAGCGCGTTTAGTTACCAATCATCTTGCGTTAGAAAATCCCAAACATCCGCATCTGTATGTACGATACGCGGATAAGCGACATCGCCACAAAGAACGGAAGGTCGAATTGGACCCGCAATGGGTACGGGACTATCGCAAATATGCCCAACACTACCAGATATCTGAGCGTGTTTTTCCCTGGTCTGTTCGACTGTTGGAATATCGTCTGGAGGACATTACCGTTGCGGCTGGTCTCAAAAAACATATCTCCTTTGAAATGTTGCGCTGGACATGTGCCCTGCGGGACTTCCGCGACGGTCTCGAATCTGAGAAGCTTCGACGTAAACTTGGTTTGTCTAAAGTCCAGTGGGGAGAAATGAGACGAAAAATACGTCGACTGATGGAATGATTATAGGTTTAATGTCTGCAGTTTATTGATGTATGGAATATCTTTGCAAGTAGTGGCAGTATTTCTGGATGATAATATGACTGCGTATACTCCGGTTAGTAAGTGAGGCAATCTAGATGAAGTCATATGGCATTACGACTATCAGTGAGTTTTTAGATGATCGAGTTGTCTTCCGTAATCTGAAACCACTGGATCGACGTCTACCTGATTTGGATATGTTGCGTGAAAGGGTCGGGATGACACCGGGTCGTGTGCCGCGTAAGACCGAACCTGATTATGCTCGAGTGATTGTGCATATGCTGCAGGCAGCGCAGGATGTGGACATGTGTCAGGACAAAATAGAGAGGTTGGTTCTTGTCGGTGACACGCGCTTTAATGATGGCACTGCCTTTGCAAATATATGCGATGCTAGCGGTTGGATTGGGCGGGCGTTTATTGGATCAGAGAATCTAGGACGGCCTGAAAAGATGGAACAAACTTATACTGAAAATGGCCATGAACTGAATCTAGGAAATCGCTGGTCATCTTTAGCGGATTTTGATAGTTCCTGTAGGGAACAAGGCTTTGCGATTTCGGCGGGATGTGCAGTCATTGTTGATGTTGACAAAACTGCTCTCGGAGCGCGTGGGCGCAATGCGCACCTAATTGACCGTGCTCGTGTACAAGCAGTAGCTGACACTGTGGAGAATGTGTTTGGTCAGGACTTTGACCAAGAGGCTTTTCGCACGGCATATGATTTACTAAATCAGGTGGAGTACCATTTTTTTACAGCGGACAATCAAGATTATTTGGCATACATTTGCCTGATTCTTGGGAGTGGAATGTACACGCTTGATCAAGTGGTTGCGGATTTGAATTGTGGACGGCTCCATACATTTGGGCAGTTTATTGAAAATGTAGATAAGTATGCCGATGATCTGGCGACCGATCTGTTTTCCATACACGGCGATATTTATTCCAAAGTGCTTTCTGGCGATCCTACTCCATTCAAGGCGTTTCGTTATAACGAATACCTTACTACCGTTGGGTGTATGGGTCAGTCTAATGGAAAGGTTTCGATGTCTTGGTTGCTGGATAATGAAATAGTCATCACCCAGGAAGTGCGCGAAATGGTTTTGAGATGGAAGGAGCGTGGCGCCTTGATTTTCGGATTGTCTGACAAGCCTGATGAAGCTTCTTTGCCTTCAACTGAGCTCCAGGAGAAGGGATTTCTCCCATTACACCGTGTGCCGGCCTGGTCCGTAGGTACGGACTAATAAATCATCTTGCCGTTCACAAAGGCTTCTACACGCTTATCTCTAGGCGTTTGGAAGAAAGTCTCTGTCTGTGCCACTTCAATCAGTTTTCCTTCCAGTAGCAACGCGCACCGCTGTGCCAGACGCCGCGCTTGAAAAATATTATGTGTCACAATTATTATTGTCGCTGCGTGGACTTGGTGATGCTCGCTTATTAATGACTCAATTAAGCCAACGTCATGTGGGTCTAGGTTTGCCGTAGGCTCATCCAACAACAGGACTTCTGGTTCAAGAACCAATGCGCGTGCAAGTGCTACCCGTTGGCGTTCCCCGCCAGAGAGTGTTCGAGTGCCGCTCTCTGCAAGATTGGTGATTCCCACTCTTTCCAGCGTGCGCCAAACCTGCTTCTTGGTGGGTTTTCCACCGCGTAAGCGCAACCCAAAGGCTACATTTGCTTGCACTGAACGGTTGAGTAATTGCGGGTTCTGAAAGACTGTTGTTACCTTGCGGCGCGTGGCTAGCGATGGATTGGCAGGTATCAGGCGCCCAGAAAAATACAATTTGCCCGAGTTAGCGGGTTCAATGAAATTAAGCAAACGCAGCAATGTGGATTTTCCGGACCCACTTGGGCCGACGATTGCGAGAATCTCTCCCCGTTGGACGGAGAGAGAACCAATGTGCAGGACAGTACGGTCATCGTAATCCTTACGGAGTGACCGCATGCGGTAAATCTTGGTGTACTCAGCGCCGCTGTTCATTCCAGTTTCCAAACCGAAGCAAGGCGATGTTAGCAATGAATGTCATAGTAAGCAAAATGAGTCCTAGAGCCAGTGCTAATGCGAATGCGCCTTTTCTTGTTTCCAGAACTATGGCCGTTGTGAGAACCCGAGTTTTCATTTCAATGTTACCACCTACTAGCATAACCGCACCGACTTCTGCCACAATACGTCCGTACGCAGCTGCGATGGCAGCTAACAACCCGAATCTTGTCTCAGATATGACGGTGATAATGGTCTGCCAGCGGGTGGCTCCCAGTGCGCGCAATTGTGGCTGTAGTTCTGGATGTGAATTTCTTACCGCAGCCATGGTGAGGCCAACAATCAAAGGGAGCGCGATGACGGTTTGGGCAAGAATCATCGCTGTGGGAGTGAACAGCCAGCTTAAATATCCAAGTGGTCCAGAACGTGAAAGCATCAAGAAGATAATCAGGCCAACGACTACAGGTGGCAATCCCATGCCAGTATATAAAGCTGCTAAAAGCAGGCCACGTGCAGGAATCTTGACTGCCATCCCAAGGCTCACACCTATCGGCAGCCCGATCATTGTACTGACGGCTAATGATGAAAGGGTGACGCGCAGCGTCAGCATAACCGGGACTAGAACGGTCGGGTCTAAATCAAGCATTAGCTGTAAAGAATCTTCGAGAGCTTCAATCAGTATTTGCATTGTCTAACGTACCATTATTTCATAACAAGATTGCATGCTCTTGCCTTCTCACTGATTATCTCTTTGCCACATTTGTTTTTGGTGGCGTGAAGTCAATCCAGTGATGCTCACTTGTGGTTTCTTGTGGGGTTACAATTGCCATTTCGCAGTAGGTTGCACAACATCGACTTGATTGTCTCAGTTTTTGACATGCGCGGTGCCTAGATTTGCAACCAAAGTCATTATTGTGATTGTCTGTGCGTGTAAAAGAGTTGTTGTCCGAATTCCTCCACGCCGTAGCTGTTTATGTGTTCTCGTGTCTCCGCTGAAGTCAACCATTCGACGAATTGTAGAGCCAGTTGGTGCTTGATGCGATTATGCTTCTTTGAGTGCACAGGTATTATTCCGTAAGGATTGTACAGGGTCGGATCGCTGTTATCCTTGATGCTCAGTCCTCCTACCATTAAATTAAGGAAGGGAAGATGTTCGGACTGAGACAGGTACGTACCCCGGTCTGTCAGGGTGTATGCATCGGTTTCGTTAGCGTAGTTAAGTGTTGCACCCATCCCCTGTCCGATCGAGTGATACCAACTCTCTGAACTGGTCGGATATAAACCGGCTGCCCGCCATAAGGTCTTTTCCTTCACATATGTGCCGGAATCATCTCCACGGGATGCCCAGGGCGATTTGGTGGATGCTATGATTGTCATAGCGTCAGTGGCTAAGCTAAGGTGGCGTATGTTGGCAGGATCATCGCGTGGTCCAACGATGATGAAATCATTGTACATTATGCTGTAACGTGCCGTGCCGTGGCCAGCGGCCACAAATTCTCTTTCCTGTTCGGGAGCGTGCACAAGAAGTACATCGGCATCGCCAGCTTTGCCGAGAGCAAGCGCTTGTCCTGTGCCCACGGCTACCACTTCCACTGTGGCGCCGGTGATAAACTCGAATTGAGGCAGAATAGCGTTTAGTAGGCCTGAGTTTTCCGTGCTGGTTGTTGTGGCAAGTCGCAGTATTTGCGACTCTTGTAAATGTTGAGATGGTCGACATCCGACTATAGCCGCAGTAATTAGCGTTAACGCCAACCAGAGAAGCGACCTGTGTTTTTTGACCATTGGTTATTTTTTCATAACGAAATAACAACTGTTCGAACTGATTTCCTGTCCACAGGAGTTGCGGATGAGTACTGCCGACGCAAGAATGTGGGTTGGCATCACCAAATCAGATGATTGCTAAACTACCAGCTTCATTCCCCAGTTTTTCGTTCACTAAAGACTTCTTGGTCTCATCCTGTGTGGGTGGCAACATTTGGATTCGCAAGATGCGGCGACTATCTTTACGAACACGCGCACGTTGGTCCAGCCTCCATCCTGGTATCCAGAGCACACGCTCTCCGGCGACTAGTAGAGGCAGCCGGTTGCGCCAAGCATGCGGTATTCTGGCGTTGCTCATAAAATATGCCAGTGACTGGCTATTACCCTTCATTCCAAGGGGCTGAAAACGCTCTCCTTGGCGTCGCGGACGGACTAGTAAGGGGCCAGGCAGCTGATCCGCATCAACATAGGCCGTCCAGCGATTGTGGTTGGTTTGTATACTCTTCATTTTGATATCCTTAGAGGCGTCAATACGCATGCTCCATCCGCATTCTCCTAGGTGAGTATATCCAGGGAATACAATTGGTATGTTGTCTGATATGTCTAAGAAAGGAATACCATTAGGTTTTCGTGTCTCAGTATCTGTCAGAGACACAATGAAGTGTTGGTAGTCTACAGTCAACGTGATTCCCCCGGGGAGTGAGCGCTGTTGGCCTACCTCTGCTTTTGTGCAGAAATCTGCGGCCTGCGACACGGTCCTAAAACCAAAATCACGTAGATTTGGTCTCAACTCCATAATTGCATGTCGTATCACACCGTACTTTAGGCCTGGCAGCAGTTTGGCAAATTTGCTGCGGTGAAGCATCATGAGGTTCTCGTCTTGACTTGATACTACGTGTTTCAAGGCCGTGCGTGTGGCCTGCTCTACTACGCGCGTATCTTCTCCTAGTACTGTCGCCATTCGTCGCAAAGCAACACGTATGTTAGGCTGTACTCTTTCGAGTACTGGCAAGATTTCGTGACGGAGTTCGTTGCGGAAGAAAACGGTATCAGCGTTACTAACATCATAGCGAGGATGTAGGCCATGCTCTTTGCAATAAGCTTCAATTTCAGCGCGCGTCACTGTTAATAGTGGGCGCCCGAGTTGCAGCGTAGTGTTCTTGAGAGTTTTATCAGTAATGTGTATAGCCGTCATGGGTGTAAGAGCGTGCATCCCTCGTAATCCAGAGAGTCCAGCCCCGCGCAACAAGTGCATCAGTATTGTCTCGACCTGGTCGTCGGCGTTGTGGCCGACCATAATTAATTCTAAGCTCTCCTTTTGTGCCACTTCTGTCAGGAAATCGTAACGTGTCTGGCGACCGGCCTCTTCCAGTGAGATCTTGTTCGTGGATGCAATCGTTGCGACTTCCTTACGCTCAACGGAGATTGGAAAACCCCAACTTTTAGAAATGTTACTAACGAATCTCGCATCATCAGAAGAATTTGGTCGTAGACTGTGGTCTAGGTGAGCCACATGAATACGTGGCGGTCTGTCTACATACTGGCTTAGGAGGTGTAACAGTGCTAAGCTGTCCGGACCTCCAGACACTCCTACTAGTAGACCCCCATCCCAAACGGCATCGTCGGTTTTGCGATGAAATTCCATGACATGGTCTAGTAAACCCATGCCCGAAATTATAGCATGTGGGGATATGCTAACTAATCATCGGAAGGTATCCCTGCGTGGTATAATCGCCCGTCACATGACATTAGGTCAAAAGAGGAGAGAATCGATTGTCCTTTAGCCCATTGAACTGGCTGTTGGGCCTGTTCTCACTTGATATTGGCATTGATCTTGGTACTGCCAACACATTAGTCTATGTGCGTGGCAAAGGTATCGTTATCAATGAGCCTTCTTGGGTTGCGGTCGACAGGAAGACACGCGTGCCTCTTGCAATTGGCGCGGAGGCCAAGGAGCTAGTGGGACGCACACCAACGAATATTCAGGCAGTGCGCCCGCTTCGCGACGGTGTTATCTCAGAATTCGAGATTACTGAGGCAATGCTCCGTTATTTCATTGACAAAGCTCACGCGCAAAATTATGTCCCCATACCACGTCCACGGGTGGTTGTAGGTATCCCTAGTGGGGTGACTGAGGTCGAGAAACGAGCAGTGTACGATGCTACTATCGCGGCTGGTGCTCGTGCTGCCTACTTGATTGAGGAGCCGATGGCGGCAGCCATCGGGGCAGGGCTGCCGGTTGGAGAGGCACGCGGATCCATGGTGTTGGATATAGGTGGCGGCACTACAGAAATAGCAATCTTCTCCATGGGCGGTATCGTTATCAGCCGCTCGCTTCGAGTAGCTGGAGACGAGATGGATGAAGACATCATTGAGTACGCGCGTTCCAAGCATAATTTGGCGATTGGAGAGCGGATGGCTGAGAGAGTGAAAATATCTGTTGGGTCCGCCTATGCGCTCTCTGAGGAAAAGATGGTGACTTTGCGTGGACGCAACCTTGTGACTGGTCTACCCGAAGCGGTTGAAGTGTCTTCAATTGAGATCAGAGACTCTCTTGCTGAGTCTACACGCACCCTAATTAATTTGGTGAAAGAAGCGATTGATGAGACGCCCCCTGAAATAATCGCTGACTTGATGGAGGTAGGTGTTTGTCTTGCAGGTGGAGTGTCACAATTGCACGGCCTAGCGCAGCGTTTGCAAGATGAGATTAAGGTCACCTGCTGGGTTGCAGAAGATCCACTGACGTGCGTAGCGCGCGGCGCTGGGTACATTTTGGACGATCTTGATAATTTGGCGCGTTTCCTCGTCGGTCTAGAGCGTGGAAGTACGCGGCATCATTAATCGTGCAAATCGCACAGGGTTTCCTTAATTTAAGACCATTAACTGCATATCGTAATTGGCAAGCATTTGGCTTGTTGTCCTTAGGTGTAGGATTGTCATTGCTAGTTTCACTGATCCCGCTGCAATGGGGTGTAATGATTTTGCTAGCATGTGTTGTGGTGATTGCGGCCTTGTACGAGCCGATGTATGCTCTCATATTTGCGCTGATATTGGGTCCGTCCCGTGCTCTACTGTGGTCTGTGTGGCCTGATCTATCCGTGTATCCTGGACAGATATTTTTCGGATTGTTTGTGCTAGTATGGATACTGCGCGGGCTTTTCCTGCGTGGTGTCCGTCTAGTTTTTCCATCATTTTTGCTCCCATTGTTGGTTTACGTGGGTATTGGTACAGTATCATTGTGGGGTTCTGTGGACCCATTAAGCGGAGTTCGCGAACTTATCAAATGGTTGCAGTTGTTATTGATAGCGCTGTTGGTGCTAGACTGCTGTCGGCGTCGTCACGTAGGCTGGTTGCTTGCAGCGGCACTGGTGTCGGGAGTGTTCCAAGCAATGATTGGTTTGTGGGAGTACGGACTACGTGGAAGTGGCCCCGAAGCTTTTGAGATTGCACCAGGTCTATATCGTGGTTATGGCACTTTCGAGCAGCCTAATCCTTTTGGTGGTTTCATGGGAATGGTATGGCCTTTGGCTTTCGGGATTTTCATCGCCTTGCTTTCAGAATCAAGGCGATTTCGAGCGAAAGCGACCATTGGTTTAAGCTTGGTTGTGCTTGGATTTGTGGCATTGGTTGTAGGAGGCTTGGTAGTATCATATTCGCGTGGGGCTTGGGTTGGTGCACTAGCAGCCGTTGGTGTGATAGGTTTTTTCGGTCCTCGTCGCCGTGTTATGGGTTTGGCTGTTGTGGCGACCGTCTTTATGGTTTTAATGGGTTTAGCTAGTGCCCGCGCCTTGCCTGTGAATATGTATGAGCGCATGGTATCGTTTGCGGAATTTGCGAGTCTGCGAGACGTGAGTGGTGTGGCTATTGACCCTGCGAACTTTTCTGTAATTGAACGTTTGGCGCATTGGCAGGCTGCTACCCGTATGGCGACTGCCAATCCATGGTTGGGGGTGGGTTTGGGAAATTTCCAAGCTGCTTATGACGATTACCGTCTGCTCAACTGGCATTATGCTCTCGGTCATGCGCATAGCGTTTATCTGAACGCTGTTGCGGAGACAGGGGTTGTCGGTCTGGGTGCATATTTGTTAGTATGGGCCAGTGTATTTCTGGTTACGCTGCGAGCTATTAGGGTTAGTGTTGGCTGGCGACGGGGGGTGTCTTTGGGATTGCTAGGTGTGTGGACACATCTGTCAGTGCATAACTTGGTAGATTACCTCTTTGTGAATAACTTACATTTGTACCTCGGTGCTTTGCTTGGCGTTCTGGCTGTAATCAATAGAGACAGCAGCGTGCATGAGGTTCCGATTAGCAGTAAGGATCTTGCGGAGGTCGGTGGTTAACCCAGTGCACAATAACTGGAGAATCGGGCGTTTTAATCGGAAAGAGCTGAAACGCTTTTTCAAATTCAGTCTGGTTGGCGCGATTGGCTTTGTGATAGATACTGGCGCACTAAATATTATGGTCGGTATTCTTGGCATGTCTACTGGTCCCCTTAGGCTTGTGGCTAAGGCCATTTCATTCATGCTTGCCCTAACTAGTAATTTCATCTGGAATCGTTACTGGATATATCCAGAATCACGTTCAAAGCGAATTTCTATACAGGCCGTACAGTTTCTAGTAGTCAACGTAGTTGGATTGGCACTGAATTTGTTCATCTTCGGTGGGGTGAGTTCTTTCTTGATTCCTGGATTGCAGGTGAGGTACGGAACTCATCTAGGACTCATGTTAGGCACAAATGCTGGGCAGGTTTGTGCGGTCTCGATAGTGCTCTTCTGGAATTTCTTCGTAAATCGGTACTGGACTTATAGCGATGTTGATTAGAGGTTGATAGGTGAGAATCGGACTCGACGTTACCGCCGCGGTATCTCAGGGAGGAGGTATCGGCCGGTATGTCCGAGAGTTGTTGCGGGCCCTTACAGTGCTTGATACTGAAAACGAATACAGGCTATTCTTTGCCTCCAAAGACATAAGCACTGAAGTTTTGCCGGCTCTTCCGGGAAACTTTCGTGCTCGTAGAATTCCATTCCATGATATATGGCTGGCGCGGGTGTGGCACCGTCTACGTGCTCCGCTGCCAGTGGAACTAATTACCGGTCAGGTGGATGTTTATCATTCTCCAGATTTTGCTCTTCCACCAACGTTTAGAAATACTCCCACATTGTTGACTGTTCACGACTTATCATTTCGTCGTCAACCTAGTTCTGCTGCTCCAGGATTGAGGCATTATCTAGATGGGGTAGTGTCGCGCTCAGTAGGTCGTGCTACACATGTGCTTGCGGACTCGCAATCTACCAAGGATGATCTAATGGAGCTATACCTTACTCCGGAGAATAAAATTACAGTATTGTATGCCGGAGTAGGGTCGGATTTCAGCCCTGTGACCGACCAGGACACAATTGCGGAGGTGCGTTCACGCTATGGACTAGGAGATAGTCCATATATACTGTCTGTGGGCACTTTGCAGCCCAGGAAGAATCATGTTCGATTAATTGCGGCGTTTGATCGTGCACTTCGCGATTCTCAGTACAATCTAGTTCTTGCAGGTGGTGAAGGCTGGATGTACGAAGATGTTCGTGATCAGGTTGTGAAGCGTGGGTTGAAGCAGCGGGTCATTTTCCCCGGCTTTGTTGCAGAAGATGACCTGCCGTGTCTTTACTCGGCGGCCTCTATGATGGTTTTTCCTTCGCTATATGAAGGATTTGGATTACCCATTGTGGAAGCCATGGCTTGTGGAGTGCCGGTGATTGCGTCTAATGCTTCATGTCTTCCTGAGGTGGCTGGGAATGCGTCTTTGATGGTAGATCCGCGAGATGTCAGTGCGATGGCAACCGCGATGCAGGAACTAGTAAGCCAGTCATCCCTGAGGGCAGCGCTGCGTGCAAGAGGCTTGGAGCGTGCTGAGCAATTTAGATGGGAGAACTCTGCAGCGGAATTGTTGCAAATTTATCGTACAATTGGAGAGCATTAGTTAAATTAGATGGAAAACTAGGTCTATGAATGAAATGTGGTTAGAGAGTGAATATGTCAGTTAAGATGAGTCGTCGGGGTGGGGACGAAATACATAAATTGAAATCTGATTTCGTCCGAGATGCGGTCTCTCAAGATGTGCGCTCTAACAAATTTGGGGGGCGTGTGCAAACTCGGTTTCCGCCGGAACCTAACGGATATCTTCATATTGGGCATGCGAAATCCATCTGCTTGAATTTCGGTATTGCCTCTGAACACAATGGGGTGTGCAGTTTGCGCTTCGATGACACGAATCCCTCTAACGAAGAGTCTGAGTTTGTGGAATCCATCATGAAGGATGTGAGATGGCTTGGCTTTGACTGGGGACCCCATTTACGATATGCATCCGACTATTTTGAGGAACTGTACCAATTCGCGCTGCAGCTAATCCGATCTGAGAAGGCTTATGTAGACAGTCTTAGTGCTGATGACATCCGTGCGTACCGTGGAACCCTAACTGAGACGGGTAAAAACAGTCCCTATCGCGATCGCACAGTTGTGGAAAACATCGAATTGTTCAAGGGGATGCGAGCGGGCGAGTTCCCTGAGGGCAGTCACGTGCTTCGCGCTAAAATTGACATGTGTAGCGGAAATATCAATATGCGTGATCCCGTGATGTATCGAATCGTGCATGCGCGCCACTATCGCACCGGAGACAAATGGTGCATCTATCCTTTGTATGATTTTGCGCATGGTCAATCGGATGCTTTGGAGGGTGTTACTCATTCTGTCTGTACGCTGGAGTTTGAAAATAACCGCCCACTTTACGACTGGTTCTTGGATGAACTTAGTGTGGCACACCCGCGCCAGATTGAGTTTGCGCGTCTAAACCTGAGTCATACAGTTTTGAGTAAGCGCAAACTTGGAGAGCTTGTCGCGGGTGGCCATGTGAGCGGCTGGGACGATCCACGCATGCCTACCCTGTCAGGTATGCGTCGACGTGGATACACGCCAACTTCTTTACGGAATTTTTGCGAAACGATTGGTGTAGCAAAACGGAATACAACTGTGGATATGGCTCTTTTGGAGCATATCGTTAGAAAAGATTTGAATAGTTGCGCGCCTCGCGTGATGGGAGTACTACGTCCCCTGCGTGTAGTGCTGCTGAATTACCCTGAGGAAAAGGTTGAACATGTGGAGGCTATTAACAATCCAGAAGATTCCTCTATGGGAACGAGAAGTGTACCATTCTCACGGGTTCTTTATCTGGAAAAAGATGATTTCAATGAAGACCCGCCAAAGAAGTTTTACCGGCTTGCTCCTGGGCGTGAGGTACGCCTTCGATATGCATATTTCATCCGTTGCGAGAATGTCGTTCACAACCCTGAAACTGGGGAAGTGGAGGAATTACATTGTACCTACGACCCGTCTACACTTGGCGGAATGGCCCCAGATGGTCGCAAGGTGAAAGCCACACTGCATTGGGTATCGGCCGCACACTCGGTTGATGCAGAAATTCGTTTGTATGAACGTCTATTTTCTGTTGAGGAACCCAGTGCCTTAACAAGTGAGATTCTGGCTTCCAGTTTGAACCCAGAATCACTGCAGGTTTTGCGTGGATGCAAGTTGGAACCCAGCCTTGCTCAGCCTTCTTCCGACAGCACATATCAGTTTGAGCGTCAGGGTTACTTTTGCGTTGACAGTATAGAGTCTTCTGAGAATAAGCTTGTGTTTAATCGTACCGTGGCGTTGCGTGATACTTGGGCGAGGATTGAAAGCAAACGCCATGCAAAGAGAAACAACTAAAGAGTGAAAGGAATCAAAACGCGGCGACTATTTTAGCAAACTAGGCTAGGCCACCGCGTTTTAAGATGTGTCTCAATACAGCTCTAGAGTTTTCCGAGGCAGACGACGGTTGTTTCAGGAAAAGTTAGATAATCGCAACGTCAATGGCTTTGGGGCCTCTGTCTGATGGCTCAACAGTGAATTCAACTTGTTGACCTTCATGCAGTGTCCGAAAACCATCCGCATTGATGGCACTATAGTGAACGAAACAATCATCGCCTTCTTCACGTGCGATGAAACCAAAACCTTTGGCATCGTTGAACCACTTTACAGTGCCGCTCTCGCGTTCAGTCATAAGACTTAATGCTCCTCTTTCAATTTTACAGTTTGCCTCTAGTGATGGGTACCGCTTGAGGAAACTACAGTTGTCCTACTATCACTTCTGTCGCCTGCATACTCATTTCTACTTTCCATGATACCGTGGTGTTTAAGCATTGTCAAGTGCTGGTAAATGATCTAAATCAGTTCGCGTAATGACTAATAGCGGTTACGCATTACGAACATCTCCGCCTCTGCTACCTTGGACTTGGCTTTTTTCTGAGCCGATTTTGCTTTAGATACACTTTTGCTCAACTGGTCAAGTTTGCTACTAGCTGCCTCAATTTCTTCTGCTGACGCTTCTGCTTCTAGATCTTGCTGTGCTTCCTCATGTTGGGCCTGCAGCTCTTCCAGTTTTGCAGTGGCTTTTGCGAAGTCGCGCTCAGCTTTCTTCAACGCACGTGTGTGTTTCGTCATATCCGCATACTCCTCATGCCGCTGTACCGTGTGGTTATGCTATAGGTCAACAGACTAATCCTTGATAGCAGTATAACACACTGCACGTTTCAGGCTAAACAAGCTTAGCAGGCTGGGGGACCAGGATTCGAACCTGGGCTGGCGGAACCAGAATCCGCTGTTCTACCAACTAAACTATCCCCCAGTGCTGGATGCATTCTACCATAATGCGCTGCATGATTACTGCTCTTTTAGCAGTTTTATGGCGTTCTTGATGCGTTGGAGTGTGACTTGTTTGCCGAGGATTTCTAATGTATTAAAAAGCGGTGGACTTACTCGCTGTCCGGACACAGCTACTCTTACCGGAGACAGCAACTGACCCAGCTTTATTCCAAGTCTCTCTGAGAGTGACCGCAACGCTTGTTCAACTGACTCATGTTTTAAAGAGGGTAGCGCAGCAAGAGATCTATATACATGTTGCAGTACATCAAGCGATTCCGATTGGTTAAGTTTCTTGGCAATGAGATCTGCGGGATCTGGGGATACATTTGCACTAAAGAAAAAACCGGCCCATTTAGGCGCATCATCGAAAGTTATCAGCCGTTCTTGGATTAGCGGTACTATTCTGAGTAGTGTTGCATCGTCTGGGTCCAATCCAGTGTGTTGAAGATATGGTTTTATGCCCGCTGCAACTTCTCCGGCGGGGAGTAGGCGCATGTGCTTACCTTGAAAGTAGTCCAGTTTGCTGAAATCTACAGTTGCCGGCGAGGGATTAAGTTTCTTCAAACTGAACGTTTGTTGGAGATCCGCAATGGTAAAATCTTCTTGGTGATCATCAAGACTCCAACCCATCAGAGCCATCCAGTTTATTATTGCCTCGGGGAGGTAACCGAACTTTCTGAGATCGTCAATAAAAATTGAATGACCGGATGTTTTATCTAGTGGCTGCGAATCTCTTTTACTCATTTTACCTTTGCCCCCGGGTTTCTTAAGTACAGAAAGGTGGCACCAAATCGGCTCTGTCCATCCGAATGCGCGCATTAGCATAGCGTGTTTTGGGAGGCTAGGCAGCCATTCTTCTCCACGAATCACATGTGTAATTCCCATGGTGTGATCATCTACCATAGCTGCTAGATGGTAGACGGGAAATCCATCTGACTTGAGCAGTATGAAATCCTCAAGCTGCGCGTTTCCGACCGTTATCTCGCCGCGGAGAAAATCATGTACAGTGACACTTCCTTGTTTAGGTGTTCGGAACCGGACAACGTGCTGTTCACCGGATTCGGCACGTTTGCGGGCATTTGAAGGCGCGAGATGACGGCAGTGTCCGTCATATCCCCCATGAGTTGTCTGTTGTGTTTGTAGTTGGTTTGTATCACAAAAACATAGGTATGCATTTTCGGATTTTACTAGCTCGTACGCATATTCGCGATGCAGGTCAGCGCGTTCCGATTGGATATACGGGTAAAATTCACCGCCCACGTCAGGGCCCTCGTCCCAGCGAATGCCTAACCAGCGTAGGCTGTCTATCAATTGCTCCTGCGCCGCGCTCTGAAAGCGTTTGCGGTCTGTATCCTCAATGCGAAGTAGCATCTGGCCGCCGGTTTGGCGAGCAAAGAGAAAGTTATAGAGTGCGGTTCTCGCTCCGCCTAGATGCAGATAACCAGTAGGGGAGGGCGCAAATCGTACGCGGGCTGGGTCAGAACTCATATTTTCTGTGGCGAAGAGCCACACTTTGTACTAAACCAAGACCTATGCTAAGTGTAAGTAATGCGCTGCCACCGTAACTGACAAATGGAAGCGGTAATCCGATTACCGGAAGGAGATTAAGATTCATGCCGATGTTGAAGAAAGTCTGCGCAAAAATCATAGTTGCCATTCCATAGCAAAGGTATGCACCGAATGGATCGCTAGCGATGGCGGATATTCTTAGAATGCGTACTATGACCACGATTAGTAGAATCATGATTATCACTACTCCCACAAGACCGAACTCTGCGGCCGTGGCGGAGAAAATGAAGTCTGTATGGCGCACCTTCAAGAATCTCAGTTGCACTTGTGAGGCTTGATTGTAACCTTGTCCAAACCATCCTCCTGAACCGATACTAATCAGTGCTTGACGAATATTGTACTGTGCACCGGGGTCAGCTGCTGGGTTGAGGAAATGCGCGATTCGGTCTCGCTGGTACTCTTGCATAAGGATCCACAGGACTGGAAGAGAAACAAATCCTGTCCCAGATAGCAGCGCCAGATGCTGCCAGCGCAATCCCGACGCCCAGAGAATGCTCGCCCATACGATAATTATCATGACAGCCGAACTCAGGTTGGGCTGGGCCATTACTAACGCGGCTGGGATACCAGCGTGGAGAATTGAAACAATTACCCATTTGAATTGATACAATTTCTCGCGTCGATGGGCGAAGAAACTAGATACCCATATTATGCTGCCTATTTTGGCCAGTTCTGAAGGCTGCACGAAGAACAGTCCGAAAAAGTCGAACCAGCGTTGAGCTCCGCCAGCGACTACACCGGAAATGAAGAGTCCTGTTAGCAGCAAGATGCTCACGAAGTACAGTACACTAGAGAGGCTCTGCCAGTATCGATAATCTATTGAGGAAACCAGAAAGAAGAGTGCTGTGCCTGCAACTGCATACTGAATTTGTTTGCCTGGTGTGTCTGAGAGATTGGGGTGGTCAAATGTACTGGAGCGAATCATGGCAATACCAAAAGTTACCAATAAAGCTACAGCAACTATCAGGCTCCAGTCTAAGTTTTTCCAAAGTCGTCGTCTCGTGAATGTCATTTTGGTAGGATTTGTATCGGCATTTAACCGTATGATCACAAAGTATGTATGTGCAGAATGATCAAGCTGAGTTTTCTTGTTCGATTACTTTAAGTTCAAAATAGGCATTCAGTATTTCCATTACGATAGGTCCGGCCACAGTGGCACCTTCTTCGCCACTGTATACGAATGCTACTACTGCTATTTCTGGGTCTTCGAAGGGACCGTAACCAACGAACCAAGCGTGGGCCGGCCATGACCCGAATTTACAGCGGTCGGCTTGTTGGGCTATGTTGTCGCAATATTCCGCTGTGCCGGTCTTTCCTCCAAGGGCGATTCCGTCAATTTTACCGATTCGCTTCCCCGTTCCGTCAACCATTACCTCTCGCATCCCATTTGACACTAGGTCAAGGACTGTTCGCTTGAGTGGTGTTTGGTGGATGACGCTACGTTCGAAAGGTAGCACGACATTTCCCTCGCCGTCAAGTATTTCACGAATAAGTGTAGGCCGGATCAAGGCACCGCCATTCATGAACGGTGTAAATGAATTGAGTACCTGGAGAGGCGTTGCGAGGACGTAACCCTGTCCTATGGAGGCAATGTATGTGTCTCCGGTGGACCAGTTTTCGCCGATATTAAGCCGCTTCCAGTCCCGGTTAGGTATAAGGCCTGTCAATTCTCCTGGCAATTCTATGCCTGTGGGATGATTGTATCCGAGCCAGGTTGCGTACTGATGAACGCGGTCAATTCCTAGTCCTCCATTGGTTACACCACCCTCGTCGTAACCGCCACCGAGAGCGTAGAAATACACATCGCAAGAATGTGCAAGTCCGGTGATAAAATCCACCAGTCCGTGCCCGTCTCTTTTCCAGCATACTACCTTGCGTTTCTTACCAGGATCATTAGGGAAATAACGGTTGACGATTTCAATTTCTCCGGGGTCAGATACGCGTTGCTCTGGAGTTACTATTTCTTCCTGTAGTGCTCCAGATGCCACGACCAGCTTGAAAACTGATCCAGGCGGGTGTTCGCCGCTGATAGCCTGATTAAGCAGTGGACGATGGGGATGCTCGTGTAACTCGCTGTAATATTCCACTGGGATGAAACGAGCAAATTGCTGGTTGTCATATGTCGGTAGCGATACCATTGCTAGAATTTCGCCGGTTATCGGGTTCATGGCGATGACTACTCCGTTCGTTACAGGTTG
Source organism: Anaerolineales bacterium (assembly GCA_022450585.1). Taxonomy (GTDB): domain Bacteria; phylum Chloroflexota; class Anaerolineae; order Anaerolineales; family UBA11657; genus CAJWGI01. The sequence goes on from JAKUPR010000007.1 coordinate 30,788, forward strand.
TCCCCGACGCAACTGGTTTTCCTGTTTCATGCGTTGGCGTAGTGCTCCCTCTGCTATTGCCTGTAAACGGACATCTAGGGTCAGAACCAGGCTGTTTCCGGGGATTGCTGGCTCAACTTGTCCCACCGAGCGTAATTCTAACCCTGCTACATCGTGTTCTACAAGCTTGGATCCATTCTTACCGGCGAGTGTGTTTTGCATGAACGCCTCTATACCCGCGTAACCAATTTTATCTCTGGAAGGTTCGAATCCTTGTTCGAGGTAGAAAGCCTCTACCTCTCTGGTGATTGGACCCATGTATCCCACCACGTGCGCGGTGAGTGCTCCAGTAGGGTAATCGCGCGTCGGAGATACTTTGATGCCTACACCTGGAAGGGTACGTAACTCCTCACTCAAGGCCATCGCTACGTTACGCGGGACGTTGGGCGCGACAGTGACTTGTTCATATGGTGCAAGTGACTGCTGTAAATATACCACCTCAGCTATACCTGGAGGTGGTGCATTTTCACCTAACCGGTTGGTGCTTGTGTTGCCAGCATCAAGTGGAGGTGTGTTAATCGGCGCTCCAGTAATGAAAGAAATTCGTTCATAAATCTCATTGAGGCGCAGGTCATCTACGGGAAGTTCTGCTGGTGTAATCACCACGTTAAAGGTGGGTAAATTGTGGGCTAGGGTCACACCATTACGGTCATAAATCACTCCGCGTGGCGCAGGTTCGTTTACTCTGGATTGTCGGTTTTCAATAGCAAGCTCGCTCATTTGAAGATGCTCGAAGACCTGGAGTCGCAATAGTTGGCTGATAACAGAAATTATGCCTATCACGATTAGGGCATAAAAGGTTCCCATTCGCGTGGACGATATGAAAGGTGGGGAGTTCAACGTTATATATCCATGGATTGTGGAGAGATACGAGTGGCTATCCATCGTGTAGTGGGAAAGACGATGAGCATTAGAATAGTGTTTAGAGCAATACTCGGTAAAAATATGTTGATCAACGTGTTTCCCCAGTATCCCTCCCAATTGGAAAACATGAGCACTATTGAATATACTAGATAGTACAGAATGCTTCCGGAGGCTGCTACAGCCATACGGAGAAAGACGTGACTTGCCCAGACTCGCTCGCTGGTGAAGTTTGCCAGGACAGTGGCAGCTAGTAATGCTAAAATCGTTGCTCCCATAGGTCCACCGGAAAGTGTGTCAATAGCTAGACCGCCAATTAGAGCCCACAAGATGTTCTCCGCTTGTGGGCTCGCGAGATTCCAAGCTAGTACCGCTACCAACACTAGATCGGGTTTGGCTCCGATGGACCAAATTGTGTGTGGGATCAGCGTACTTTGGACTGTCGCCAACAGGGGTAAAAGCAGTAGAGCCAGGACAACGTTTCTCATTGGGTTAGCGGCTCTTGGGTTCCCAACAGCGGGCTGAGATCAGTGGGCAAGAAATCGGTGATAATCAATGCGATTTCTATAGAGTGGAAATCCACTTCTGGAATCACCTCTGCTTCTTGGAACACATCGTAAGCACGCTTGCGCACTGAGGCCACTGACCCCACAGGGATGCCGGCCGGCAGCGTTCCTCCCAAACAAGATGTTACCGCAATGTCGCCAGCCTGTAAATTTACATCAAGTGAGATGAAACGGAGACTCATGTCATTGGAATATTGCCCGAAAAGAACTCCCGTTGCCCTTGATGGTTGTAACCGCACATTCACAGCCATTTCAGAGCTGTTTACCAGCAATACTTTGCTTGCTCGTGGCGTAGCTTCGTTGATGATTCCAAGAAGGCCAGATTGGGTTACCACCGGCATGCCTCGTTGTACTCCGGCGGTGGTTCCTTGGTTCAGTATAATGAATTGAAGAAAAGCAGTTGGGTCTTGACCAATGACTTTGGCCGCAAGGTAAGTATGTTCGTGATGCTTGCGCCCAAAATCTAGCAATTCTGCAAGCATATCGCGCTCGGCAGCCGCGTCCTCTAGTTGTACTTTATGAGTCCGCAGCAGTGTATTTTCAGCTACCAATGTCGCGTTGCGATCTAGTAATGCTTGAGGGGCTATTTCTCTTGCATCTGAAACTTTAGGAATTAATTCTGCGAGACCTTGCTGCAAAGGTGTCATTACTGTACTGAGTACATCCTGGAGTGCGGCTAGATTCCCTCGTTGACCTAGGGTCAGTAGAAGAACAGCAGCCGCCAAAACAATGATGGTGATGGTGCGACTCAGAGATGTCTTACCGGGCATAGCAACTATTCTCGGTAGGTGAGGGTGGGTCTATTACTTGTGGGCAGCAAGTTTATCCTTGTAGAATTTGATGGTTTTCTGCAGACCCACCTGTAGTGAAATACATGGTTGCCATCGAAGAAGCTCTTCGGCCCGTGAAATGTCAGGTTGTCTCTGTTGTGGGTCGCTGCGGGTACGTCCATCTGTAAAAACTGTCCCTGCGGTGTTGTTCGTTATCTTGTTGATTGCGTCCGCTAATTCCATTATAGTGATTTCGTGAGGGTTGCCCAAGTTGACGGGGTGGTGTTCACGGGATTCCAGCAATGCTACAATACCATTCACTAGGTCGTCCACATAGCAAAAGCTACGAGTTTGCTTGCCATCACCGTAAATCGTTAGAGATGTTTCACGAAGTGCCTGATGAATGAAGTTGGGTACTGCGCGGCCATCATCCATGGCCATGCGTGGCCCGTAAGTGTTAAAAATGCGCACGATGCGGGTGTCAACTCCGTGTGTACGTTGATAAGCCATAGTTAGTGCTTCAGCGAAGCGTTTTGCTTCATCGTAAACTGATCGCGGTCCGATGGGATCTACATTCCCCCAATATGTTTCACTCTGGGGGTGTTCTAGTGGATCGCCGTAAACCTCTGATGTGGAGGCAAGCAAAAAAACAGCTGCGTGTTTTTTTGCCACTCCTAATGCGTTCAGCGTTCCCAGGGCACCTGCTTTTAGTGTCTGTATGGGAAGCTGTAAGTAGCCGGTCGGAGCAGTCTGAGAGGGGCTTGCGGGCGAGGCGAAGTGCATTACGGCGTCCACAGGGTCTGAAAAGTTGATGTAATCAGCCACATTGTGGTAAATGAAACTGAAATTCTTATTTTCACTTAGGTGGGAGATATTATTGCTGCTGCCGGTGATGAGATTGTCGATTGCGACGACCGAGTGGTCATCTGAAAGTAGACGATCGCAGAGATGCGACCCTATGAAACCTGCGCCGCCAGTGATAAGTATACGCATTGTGTCTATTGTGCGTCGCTTAGGACACGTAGAAATTTTACCATATAGATAGGGACTGAATCTCGAATTAGATTGTAGTTTCTCGACTTGATTTTACTAGGTGTTGTGCAAGGGCGATCGTTAGCATGAAGGCGAAGGCCAAATCAACAAACCAGTAGGAAGCATCCACCATGCCATGGGCTAGAAAATCTACCATTGAGGCCATTAATCCTATTGTGAGAGCGCGCAATCCCGGGTCGGAAAGTATTCGAAGGGCCCGCGCCGTGGTGTTAAAGAATGCGACTAGGATCCATAACATGGCCCCTAGTCCCGGAAGACCAATCCGAGCAGCGAAATCCAAAATCCAGTTGTGTGCATGGGAAAGATGCGGGTCTTGCCAAGCTTCTGGTGCTATGTATTTTCCACGATACGCATACAGAAAATTGTCGAGCCCAATTCCGGTGAATGGATTATCCTTAATCATTTTGAGTGTGCTTCTCCAGAGATTGAGACGGAAAAAAGTTGGGCCAGTGGTATAGCTTAGCATACTAATTAGTCGTGGGTGGTTTCCGAAAGCGAACAGCACCGAGGTCGTCCCGGTCAGCAAAGCAATGAGCGCGGCCGCAGCGGTTTTTCCGCCTCGGAAGAGTAAGATGAGTGTCAATGCAGCTGGTACACCAAGCAGAAGCGCCCCTCTCGAGAAGCTGAGTGCTAGTGCGGCCGCCATGAGAATGACAGCTCCTAAGTAGCTCAAGCGGCGGTAGAATGATCCTCCGAGTAGCGCAACTGCTACAGCGACTGGTAGTGCGCGTCCGAGGTACAGTCCCACGTTATTTGGTGATCCGTAAACGCTTCTTAGGCGTAGTACACCGCCCTCCGCTGTAATCAGGTTAACACCTAGAGCATATTGAACTAATCCAATCACTGCTACTAGAGAAGCGCCTATGATAAAAAAGTCAACTATGCGCCAGAGTTCCTTCTTCTTTAGAGGGAGGCTGCGTAAGATTCCATAAAATAGGATTGGTTCTAATACCATTGTCCGTAGTTCGTTGAAAGCTACTCCTCGTAGGTCTGCACTGATAATTGAAGCTGTGGCTAGGAATCCGAATAGCAGCACTGCGAGATCTAGTGAATTCAGAGAGAAACCGATTCCTGTGGCTCTGATGACTCGGATGCGCTGATGAGATATCCAGCGCAGCGCAACGGCTGCTCCTAACAGTAACGTAAAAATCTCCACAGCTGAGAAAACGCGCTCAAACATGGGGCGTGGCTGTAGGTAGAAAGGTGCAGCTAACGCGATCAGTGCTAATCCGATAGCTGGTCGCGCATAAAAAAGCACGAACAATGTTATTAGGCTTGCGAGAGTTAGTAGAAGCCATGGTGAAAGGTAAAATAATCCGGCTGAGAATGCCGTAAGAGCCAGAGGCAATGCGTCGCTCTGGCGACGGAAAATATGTGGGATACTCTGGCCCCAGGCCATACTGGCGGAAAGCCAGAACAATGCCGCTAGTCCTAGGGCGGTTAGTACACTGCCCTGGTGGTTGCCAATGGCAAGCAGAGAATCACGCAGTGACAATGAGCGACCTCTTGCGACAATGATTAGCATGACAAACAGAATCAGAGCCACGGTGATTAACAGGGATAAATTGCGCGTCAGCGTCGCCCGGTCCGGAGCATTAAGTACTGAAAAACCCGCAATTGCCCATTGTTCCCATCCGCGCTCGGCTCTGATTGTGGCGATGTGTTTACCGGGACTCAATCCACCTGCGATTGGCAGCAGGTCTATGCGAGACGAGAGATCCGGCGAGGTCAGAATCTGGTATGCCTCGCCATTCACATTTGTAGGAAGTTGGTTTGCAGGTTCACCGTCGACTGTGACAAAGAGCGTTGCACGGTAATCACCGCGTCTAGCTATGATGCCTAGGTCCGTTCCTTCAAAGGCAAAGCTTATTTCTGCTTTACCGAATTGTGGGATATCAGCGCCTAGACCGGAGAATTGCCAATCTCCTTTGTATAGTGCAAAGGGTGTGGTGGGTGAGTGTATTCCTGGCGGAGCAAAGGTATTGTCTGGATTCTTAAGTCTATGACGTAAGTCATCTAGGATGGGTAGCGGTTGACCCTCAGGTGTTAGCATGGAAAATCCCCAACGAGGGTCGTTCAGGTTGTCGCTTGGCTGTAGGTTATCTAAAACCAACACACCTGACCAAGGCCATTCGACCCGGGCTCGTTCGAAGGCGTTGACGGTTCTTTTTGACTGCTGGCTAGCGTCTGTCACTCCCCAAGTATTCTTGGGGTTAGACGCTACCTTGGGATTGTACCACCCAAAATTGGTTCCCCAGAGTAGTTTATGTGTGTCGCCGGCACGTTCCATTTCGGCACGAAGAAGGATGAAACGGGAGAAATTCAGTATTCTTGGATGTAGTCTTCGGTCTTCTGGTGTGCTGCTGAATCCATATGGCTTGCCGGCGGCCGCATCAAAAAACGGACCTGCGCCAGTTTCGTACAATTGGCGCAGGAATACTAAATCACTTATATTGTCGGGTCCAGTTTCGATTGTCGGTGCGAGACCAGCTAAGAGTACCGTTGAATGGCTGTCTGATTGGTGAATGGCGGCGTGGCTTGCCGCTAGTAGTTGTCCATATGCGGCCGCCGAAGGTGTCTCTCCCCAACTACTGAGCAAGTTGGGCTCGTCCCAGATTTGATAGACGTCAATGTTATCTCCGTAACGACTGGCGAAGCGACCGGCAAATTTCGCAAAGGCGCTTGGGTCATTCGGCGCTGTTTTCCCGGAAAGCACTGCTATCATTCCCAAATTGTTGTGGGTCACAGCGGCCACGAGTTTGTCGGCTGATTCCCAATCAAAGCTGTCCTCTTGCCATTGGAAAGTTTGTCGCACCCAACCAAATCCGGCAGTCGAGGCTATGTGTAGAGTGGAAGTCTGCGTATCGGTCGTTGCCGCCAGTAATTCGATGTTAACACCGTATAGGTTCGAAGGTCGTGGAGTTAGGTTAACGGTTGGTAGTTGGGACATCTGACCCTTGTTTTGCTGGAGGTGTTGGAACACTAAACCGACCATGCCCAGCAGGCTGGCTAACAATAGAAGGGCGCACAATTTTGTCAAGATGAACCGCATATGTTAATTTGTCCAGCTAGGGCTGCTAGTCTGCGCATCGTCTGTGAGCTGCTGTGCCAGTATTGATGTCTCTTCCACAATCCACAGGTCCCCCCGATGGATAAGTGCAATTTGATGGCCTGAGGGAGACCATGCGACTGTTTGAGGTTTTATTCCTGCCTCACCCTCTGGGGGGAATATGGCAGTTGTGTTGCTTCCGTCCTGATCCATTAACGCAAGCTGATAGCGACTACTTAAACTATGCAGTGGATCGAGTGCTTGCAGAAAAGCGATTCGGTAGTTACTCATTGATGATGCATGAATTACCGGGGATGCCCACATCCCGCTGCGTTCTGCTAAAGTTACCTGAAAACTGCCATCTAGCGCAATCGCGGATAAATTGAATACGGGGCTATGTTCAGGCTGTTCTAATCCAACGGGCGCTGCATGTGTGACTGTATAGAGGAATCGACCGTCAGGTGACCATGACATGGAAGGGAGCCAGACCCAGTCATCCCATGTTTGCAAGTGGGAGAACGTCGTCAGTCTTTGCAGTGTTGTTTGAGCAGGGTTGCTGATATCTATGATTCCGACGGCGTCAGCCTGTGAATAGGCAAGTTGCTGTCCGCCTGGAGCCCATGCGAAACTCATTCCATACCACCCATAACTGCCGCCTGCGGACGGCTCGAGTAAAATAGTCTCATTCTGGACTGTACCTTCTTCGTCGAAGACAACCAAGCGGAGGTCATTGTTTGCTTGCCAGCCGGGCATGGTGTTGCGCGGTTCGCCTGTTGACAATGCCAGTGTACGCTCCTCTTGTGGGGTCCAGGATGCCCATAGTACGTTTTCATATTGCAGAGAAAAAGGTACGGGCTGGTTGACCTGGGTGGATACAACCCAGAGTTCATTAAATGCCCCGCTAGAATTAGCATCTTCCCCTTTGGGGAGAGTGCGAGTGTACAGCAGATATTCACCGTTACTTGAGAGTTGGAAAACGCGCCCATCGAGACCACCAGCCACAGTGAGTGGTTTGCGACTGCCACTGGAATTACGCATAATCCAGGCGTTGCCAGTGGAAAGATACGCCAGAGTGCCCTCGATTGGAATTACGGTGAAAGATGAATGTGCTCCTACCATCACGATTTCATCAAGAGGATCGCTGATGATGGTGCGTCGTAGTATAGCTTTCGAAACCTCTACACCGTCTTCCAAAACAATACGGTACGTAATTTCTTCCAATCCGCTTTGCCCGGTTTGTAGCAATCGTGTTTCGCCCACTGGGAGGCCCTCGTTGCGTACCACTTGTTTTTCAAACGGTATCACCGCCTCTTCCCTTTCCAGTTTTTCTTGTACTCGCCTAACTGTGATTTGCATTCCGTCAGTGAGTGCGGTAAATTCACTTGGAGAAACGCGGTCGAGTTTTTCAAGGATTATGTTTTGTTCGGAAAGAACATCACGTACGACGTTGCCAGAACTGGTCACCATGCTGCTCTGTCCGTCATGAATGACTCTGACTGAGACTTGCGCTGGGGCGGGTGTACTGACTGATTGGCATGCTGCTAGACAGAGCAGGGCTGCCAACAGATGCGTTTTCGTCTTTCGCACGAGCCGAATCGAAGCATACCTTTCTTGACGAAAATGGCCAGTCACGCTACAATCAGCGCGCTTCAGGGAAGAGCGCGTGTGCGTCGTTCGATGGGGCCAATTCCGCCGCATGAGGTGGGAGGTCCCTTTTTGTCCGCCTGCACCAGCTGCCACGAAAGCATTATAATCAAGGTGACACTCGATGGAAACCTTATCACTTACTGCGCAGAAGCGCGACACGGTTCGTAAAGGCCTAAACCGGCTCCGCCGCGAGGGTTTTTTGCCTGCTGTGTTATATGGACCAGGTGTAGAAGCCATACCCTTGCAATTGCCGGCACACCAGGCCGGGCAATTGCTGAATCGCATACGTGGCACAGTGCTACTTGAATTGTCAGTAGATGGCGAGAAACACACAACGATTGTACGCGATTTGCAGCGTGACGTATTACTGGGAACTCCATTGCATGTGGACTTCATGGCAGTTGCGATGGATCAGAAGTTGACTATTACGGTGCCAATCCGTCTTGTGGGAGAAGCCCCGGCAGTGGCCACTGGAGAGTATGCAGTTATGACTGGGATTAGCGAGGTGGAAGTAGAGTGCCTCCCTAGGGATATGGTCAACTCTCTGGAAGTCAGTGTCGATTCACTGGCTGAGCTGGGAGACACTTTGACTGTGGCTGATGTAGATGCCCCTCCGGGTGTCACCATTATCTCTGATTCCGGAGATAATGTGGCTCGCGTGGCCTATGCTGGCATTCTAGAGACCGAAGAGGAAGAGGAAGAAGATGTATTCGATCTTGATGCCGAGGATGTAGAAGTGATTGAAAAGGGCAAGATCGACGAGGAAGACGGAGAAGATGGGGGTGAAGGAGAGCAGTCTCGAGAAGAAGCTTAAGTATTCTGGTTAGAACATTAACCAATCACTCAAGATTTTACAGTCACGACCGCTAATTCTGATGAGTTGGCGGTTTTCTATATGTGTAAACGAGTCATCTCATTTCTGCTTTCTCGAGAAGTGCCAGCGTTATGCGGGCGCTTGCCCCCCATATGACGTGTCTGTCGTATGGTAGGAAATAGAAAGCCGATTGTGTCGTTCCGTCACGTGGGTCAGTGTAAGGATGTTTGGTCAGGTTTTTTGGGTTAGCCAGCCATTTTAGGGGTACGGGGAAAATCGCTTCTATCTCCCGGCAATTGAATTGGAATGGGTATGCCTGTGGAATTATGGCTACTACTGGTGTAATGTGCCATCCCGTGACTGTGCTGCAAGGTGACAGGCATCCTAGTACTGTGGCATCATCTGGGCACAGGCCGATTTCTTCATGCGCTTCCCGCAGAGCAGTGTCGGTGCGCGTCCTATCATTTTCCTCAACCGCGCCTCCCGGGAATGCGACTTGACCTTTGTGTTCTCTCACGGTTTTTGTGCGCCGAGTTAATAGCAGATGCCATTTTTCCGATTCATCCCACAGAGCAAGAAGTACAGCTGCACATCGTTCTCCGTCCGTTGATTGAGAGCAATGATCGGGCGGATGTAGACGGCTACGTAAAACCTCGGGCAGGTTGGGATGTATCATATATTAGAGTCCTGCTGAAGTTCCTCGGTATGCAGCGCACGAGAGAATACGAGGTAGCCGGTGTGCGCGACCATTCTGTCGCTTGGTCTGAACCGTGCCACTACAGTTTTGTAATTGCGCAACATCACCTCAACTACTTCGGTCATCCCGAATGAATGGAGTTTTAACTCGGCAATCAGGGAGATTACTTGATTGGTGGTTGGCAGCAGTGTGCCGAAAAAGCCTCCTCCGCGCAGCGCGTGGTGCACTTGTGACAAGTAATCCCACGGATTGGGTACGTCCAGAAATAGTGCAGGGATATCGCGTTCGTCAAATCCTTCCTTGATATCGCGTGTTTTTAGGTTGACACGTGTGGACAAGCCTACCAGTTCTAGGTTGTTCAGAGCGACATTCTGCATATCGGCACGCGAATCATAGGAGTGCACGAGGCCACTTGGCCCAACCGCACGGGCCAGAGCTATAGTTAACGCGCCGCTACCGGTTCCAGCTTCAATCACTTCTTGACCTGACTCGATTGAAAGTTTTAGTAGAATCAATCCTATGTCTTTGGGAAAAATAATCTGAGACCGGCGTTTGAGCGTGCGTGTGATTTCTGCTGCAGAAGGGGTTAGTAGAAGGAAGTCAGTGCCAAGATGGGAGTGTACGATACTTCCGAAAGGATGCCCTACAAGATCCACGTGATTAATGAATCCATTGTGGGTTTCAAGCCTATTTTCGGGTTGAATGCGGAGTAGAAATGATTTCAAGTCGCGCATGCTTACTAGCTGGACTAGATCACCGATCTCCGCTGAGTGCATGGTTACTCTCCGTTCTTTATGGGAGGAGGCATTATACTATACTGGCATAACGTAGTTTGCCAACTTGGTTGTAGTACACTCTTGAAGCTGTCTGAGGAGCGACCGTCAACTTCATGCGACTGATATACCGATTTTTGTCGACTTTATGTGTGTTGATAGCTGTCAGTTCCGTAGCTGCTGCTCAGAATTCCGAAGGACCTTTTTACGACGTTGAGCCAGGTGATACGCTGTTTTCTATTGCCAACCAATTTGGATTAACAGTGCAAGCTATTCAGGATACTAATGCAATCACTGATCCATCGATTTTAGCAATTGGGCAGCGGCTGTTGTTGCCGGGTTATGATGGTATCGTTGGACTGGTGGGAACCCGCCCACTTCTTCTAGGAGAAAGCATACGTACACTTCCCGTGCAACTAGCAAATGAGCGGAACATTCTGGTGCAACTAAATCGAATTATCAATCCTGCAGCGCTTTACTTGGGACAGCCTTTGATTCATCTTGAACCTGACGAATTGGGAACTGCGCCCACAGGTGAATTTGTCATAGCAGGTTTGAAGGATACGATGATTGGACTGGCTTTGCGTGCGGGCACTAGCCCATTTGAACTCAAGCTCATTAATGGTTGGCCCACTAAACGTTTGCTTTTGGCTGGTGATTTTGTCTACCTACCTGGAGGCAAAATACTAGAGAATCTTCCGACACCATTCAGGCATATTAGCATTGTTCCAGAGCGTCCGGAACAGGGTCAGACGGTGGTCCTTAGGGTAATGGGGGAATCCGAAGGCACTGTGACTGGACGATTTGGAGAGGATGAATTAAACTTTTTCGAAACAGAAAATCAACATGTAGCACTTTTTGGCATTGATGCTATGGTTACTCCGGGGGTATACCCTCTTGTAATGTCAGTGAGTACAGCGGATGGCGACTCGGCGGCATTGGAAATACGAATACCGGTATCAGATGCTGGTTATCAAATGCAGAGCATTGTATTACCGCCAGGGAAAGCACAGCTGCTACTCGATGAGGAAGCGCGCACTTCTGAAGATGTAGCCATCAAGAGCGCAGCGACAGGTTTTAGCTCGTATGGGCATTGGGATGGAAAATTCCAGTCTCCGATAACGTCAGACTATATCACCACGCATTTTGGGTTACGGCGCAGCTACAATGGCGGCCCCTTTCAAACACTTCATGGTGGGGTGGATTTCGGTGCTCCGGAGGGTACACCTATACACGCGCCGGCTGCCGGAGAGATTGTACTTGCTGAAGAGTTGCGTATACGTGGCAATGCTACCCTGATTGATCATGGATATGGGGTGTATACTGCTTATTGGCATCAGAGCGAGTTGTCGGTCAGTGTTGGGCAGAAAGTGCAGTCGGGAGAAGTAATCGGCCATGTGGGAGATTCCGGTCTTTCCACCGGTCCGCATTTGCACTGGGAAGTATGGGTTAATGGAGTACGGGTGGATCCTTTGGAGTGGCTAGGAGCGAAGATTCCATAAAAAAGGAGTTCTAGAATATGAATGTTGACGGAAAACATTACTATGCTATTTGGATGAAACCTGGTAACCATCGAATCGTCCAAATTATCGACCAGCGTTGGCTGCCGCATAGGTTTGTGGTAGAAGATTTAGCTACGGTGGAGCAAGCGGCTCGAGCCATCGGCGACATGCATGTACGTGGTGCTCCGCTGATAGGTGTGACTGCGGCTTACGGAATGTATCTAGCTGCTCTCGCTGCGCAAAATGAATCAGCAGATAACTTTGCTAATCAGATGCGTAAGGCAGCAAAGATGCTGCGCTCGTCTCGTCCGACAGCCATTAATCTTGGATGGGCTTTGGATCGTCAGCTTGAGCATGTGGGGGTTTCCGGCGGTGATATAGAGGTACAAATTCAATCTTTGCTAAATGAGGCTAGAGCAATTTCGGATGAGGAGTTAGAGGCCTGCCGTCTTATCGGTGAAAACGGAGTGGGTATCATTGAGTCCATCAGTCAAGAAAAGAATGAAGAGACGGTCAATATTCTTACACACTGTAACGCGGGTTGGCTAGCGTGTGTCGATTACGGTACTGCCACTGCTCCAATATACTGTGCTCATGATCGTGGGATTAAGGTGCATGTGTGGGTGGATGAGACACGTCCACGTAATCAAGGAGCACGCTTAACTGCGTGGGAATTGGGCGAACATGGTGTGGCGCATACAGTCGTAGCGGATAATGTAGGTGGGCATCTGATGCAGCATGGTTTGGTTGACATGGTAATTACTGGTACTGACCGAACCCTTTATACCGGTGATGTGGCCAACAAAATTGGTACCTACCTGAAGGCCCTTGCTGCACATGATAATGGTATACCTTTTTATGTGGCACTACCCTCTTCTACGTTTGACTGGGAGCGCAGCGATGGTGTTACGCAGATTCCTATCGAAGAACGGGATGCATCTGAGGTGAAGACCATTCGCGGACTTAGTGAGGGTGAAATCCACTCGGTACTGCTAACTCCGGAGGAAAGCCCGGCTGCAAACTTTGCCTTTGATGTGACCCCCGCTAGGCTAGTGACATCTCTTGTTACCGAACGTGGCATATGTGCGGCCTCCGAGGAGGGCATAAGAGGTCTTTTCCCAGAGCACTTCTTGGAGAAAGTCTGAAGCATGAGCAACAAGGATATAAATCATGTTGGGAGATAAATAAGCATTTCGTTTCTGTAGATGCTTACGTTCTGTCGATGGTGCAGATAATTATCTACATTCTCGGTTACCGAATCTCATCTGATAAATGTCAGACTACAGCGTTGGAATAGACTATGGATTTGATGGGAGTGAGCCAGATTATAGACTAATGTTGGCAGGTAAATTTGACATTTTCTGGGAACTGAACGTATAATACGAAAATTCCAAACACTGATTTGCCACGTTCTTAATCCCCTTAATTCCCTGTGAAAAAAACGCAAAAACGAGTTGTTGCGGATTGGGTCGAGTCATTTTGTCTCCACCCTGATGATTATGATCATCTTGCCGACCGTTTGCTGGAGTCATCGACTCCATGGAGTAATGAGGAAGTAGCCCTGTCACTCTTAATTTTCAAATTAATGCAGGAGGAAAGGTCGCAAGGAAAAACGCAGCGAGGTAACGGAAATGTGGAAATCTATCGTCCGGACAAGGGTTATGAACCTGGTCAGGCTCTGCGTTTCCCGGTGCTTGAAGATATTGAAGGCAAGGTAATTTCGGTACGTAAAGGCTTTAACTGGACAGATGGAGAATTCCGAGTAATTGTGGTTTCCTGTGATGATAACTGTACCCGTGAGTTTGCAAGTATGTTGCCGAAGCATGCCCTCAGCACCGATGATTTAGGCTTGTCTGGAATCGAAGGACAAACTGTCGATGAATTTGCACGGTTTTTACTGCGTGAACACGGCACCCATTTGTGGGGTCAGATTAAGAAAGACTTGATCTCGCGCGGAGAGATTGTATGTTTAGCTGGGTACTGGTTTCCACGTGATTTGTTGGTTGAGATAAGTAGTGGCCACTTGAACTTGGTAGAAGCAATCCTAGATGTATCCGCCGGTGGCCCGCTTACACCAGAGGAGATTCTACAACAGCTGGGGGTTAGGGCAGACGGGGACCGTCAGTTAATGATCTTCTCTCTCAATTATGCACTTCAGCAGGATCAGCGTTTTGACGAGGTAGGTCCTTCAGGGAGCGTACTATGGTTCTTGCGTAGCATGGAACCTACTGAAATTATCTTTCCTCCTGAGCGACTGCGCTGTCAGCCTGTGGTACCGGATGTTCATTTGCTCTCGCCTGATTTAGAGCAACTGGCGTTGCATTTGCATGACGAATTTAGTCCAGAAAACGAGTCTTATGGTGCCGAAGGACCGGTGGAGATGGTTCTCTCTTATCCTCATCGGTGCACTGGAACATTGCCGCTGGGTGCGAACACGGCACATATTTTTCCAGAGGCGCAAATATCGCCGCGAATTAAGATCACGATTCGTGATGCTCTGTCTGGAGATCAGCTGCCGGGATGGGTGGTGCAGCATGAGAGATTTGTCTCTGGTCTTGGCCCACTGTATGAGAAATATGAAGTTCCAGCTGGTGCTCGTATTACGCTCCTTCCGTGCGCTGCCTCGAGTGAGGTGTTGGTACAAATAGACCTGCGCAAATCAGTTCGAGAGTGGGTCCTCACTGCGTCGGCAGTGGATGATAAACTGCGCTTTCGTATGAGTAAACGCTTGGTCGGTGTACATTATGCGGAAGAGCAAATTATTGCAGTGGATGACGTAGAGGACGTTGAGGCAGTCTGGGAGCGGCTGCATAAGAATAGGGTCGCTCTAGAGCATACTGTGCTTGAAGTATTCCGTGAACTAGTCCAACTTACCCCGCAGGGGGCTGTGCATGCGAAGACTCTATATAGTGCTGTCAATGTGGCACGCCGTACCCCTCCAGAGCCTGTTTTTGGAGAGCTTTTGAAGCGCTCTTATTACCGGCACGTTGGTGAAGCTTATTGGACACATGATTCAGATAGTGAGGATCGTTACACCGATTAATTAATTCTCTATGACTGAAGCATCATCTATTACATCTGTCTTGTCTACTGCACTGCGGATGAAAATGGACACGCCATTCCATATAGATTTCGACTGGTGGGAACATCAGAGGCGGGAATATGTATTCTATATGCGCAGCCATTTGTGCGAAGAGCATCAGTACAAGTTTGTGTCAGAGGAAGATGATGATGACCAGATGTTGGACTGGGTGGATTCGCGTACAGGGCAGGTGTGTCGCCTCGATTACCTGCATTACACGCTACGCACCCATTGTGCTATCCATCCGGAATTCTTGACTAAGCGTGCCTCACTGGTTGATGTAATTTTCCGCCTTTTCATTGCGAATGGCAATCAGCCACTAACGGTGACAGAACTGGCATTGCGCATTGGTCGTGAAGGTCAGGAAAAGACCATTTTTCGTACTCTCGCGGACGAGAGCTTGAGCAAGGGACTGCGTCCAGTGCAGTCAGGTAGCGGTACTAATGTGTGAGCAGGATCAAAGATAAATCTAGATTATTAGCGACGATTCGATTGCGGTTATGTGATGAGTCACCATCTTAGCAGCAGAGTTTATGACGTGTCGTGATATAATTCACAATGTATTAAGGGTGTCTTGGCGAGACCTTAGCGCGTTGTACTCCGGCACTGTGGCAGAGTCCTAATATCCCTTGCCTGATGATTGTCATTTTTGGCTTACGCCTTACAGATTGCGGTGATCATCTTGATAAAGAGCTAAGGAAGGAACAAAGCAAAATGAATCTGTTGTTGTGGGTCCTGCAAGTAATTTTTGGAATCTATTTTTTCATTGTGGGAATTCTCCATTTCGTTATGCTCGTTATGCCGCCGAGATTGCCCGCTGCTATGGATTGGATGTACGACCTGTCTCCTGGACTACACTACTTTAGTGGAGCGGCCGAGATTTTGGGAGGACTAGGGCTAATATTACCCGGAATCACTAGAATTCAGACCCGGCTTACTTCGTTAGCTGCTGTTGGCCTTGCGATAGTCATGGTCGGAGCAATCTTTTGGCATGCTCAGCGAGGTGAATTTCAAAACTTAGGACTGAACTTCATCCTTGGTGCACTAGCCTGCTTTATTGCTTATGGTCGCTGGAAAATACAACCACTCGCTGCTCGTGATACTCGTGATACTCGTGATACTCGTGATATATGAATGGATCATTGATAGATTATCAGAAGAGAATTTGCAAGTAAGACAAGGGGATAATATCATTGGTATCTCTAGTCTCAAAAGAGGGAGAAGCTTCAAGACAGACATGGAAATTTCATTGTGAATCTTTACGCAGACCGAACCTTTCGGATTGACACAGAAAACGCATTCAAAATCGGGACGCACGTCGCAGGTGTGGAACAGAAATTTGGGGATGTTGTAAAACTCACTCTTGGTGAACCGGATTTTCCCGTACCGATACACATAAAGGATGAGATCAAGCGCCAGCTCGATTTAGACAACACTCATTACTGTGACCCTAAGGGTGTACTAAGTTTGCGGCAGGCAATTGCCCACCAAGTGAGTGCCACGCGGGGATTGGACGTTAATCCCGAGAGGGTTGTCGTATTTCCTGGTGGTAAACCACCTATAGGGTTTGTTCAACAGGTTTATTGCAATCCTGGAAACGAGGTGATCTATCCAAGTCCTGGATTCCCGATTTATGAGTCCTTTATCTCCTATGTCGATGGAGTGCCCGTGCCATTACACTTGGACGAATCCTCCAATTTTACTTTCTCATCCGATCAGCTTTCGCAACTGATTTCACCTAGTACCAAGCTGATCTATCTCAATTCTCCTTCAAACCCGACAGGTGGCGTAGTATCACCAGAACAGCTGGAAGCCATCGCAGCGACTATCCTGGATCAATGTCCTGCGGAGGTCAGAGTGTATTCAGACGAAATCTATGAAAACATTATGTTTGATAATAATAAGCATCATTCAATTGCATCCTTGCCAGGGATGGAAAGTCGCACAATCATTGCCAGCGGATTTTCAAAAACATATTCTTGGACAGGCGGTCGAATTGGGTATGCAGTTTTTCCGACTGAATCGGAAGCAGATGTCTTTAAGAATCTTAATATCAATTATTTTTCCTGTGTAACACCGTATAATCAGGAAGCAGCTCGACTTGCATTGGAAAGTCCTTTGTCCGTGCCTGCTGTCAGTAAGATGGTTTCCACTTTTCAAGAACGCCGAGACGTTATCTGGGAGAGATTGAATCGTATGGACGGAATCACCTGTCAAAAACCTCTTGGTGCTTTCTATCTCTTTCCAAACATAAGCGGAATTTGCGAAAACCTTGGCCTCATTGATTATTACCAGGGCATGAGTGCTGCGGATAAGGAACTAACCTCGCCAGCCGGTCTGTTTCAAATGTTCGCCCTTTACTGTCACCGCGTGGCTGTTATGGATCGAAAATCTTTTGGTAGGCTAGGTTCGGAGGGTCAACATTATATCCGTTTGTCGATTGCTTCTGATTTGGCAGTGCTAGAGGATGGCATAGCTCGCTTGAATGACGCTGCGCAAGATAATGAAGGGATAAATCATTTCTTGGATACCCGGCCTGATCTGCAATGACAATGGATATAGCAAAAACCCGATATTTCTCTAAGTATCTTGTGGGACAAACATACATGTACTTTGAACATAGAAACATGTTCGGCAAGGGGTAACAGAGTCCTAGTTTACTGGTCAGATTCGGTAACGTTCTCTGTTCAGTCTCCAAAGTAGTTACTGTCCCAAGTTTGTGTGCATCTACGTATGTAGAGTAACGTAGTATACTGTGCACTTGGTTTATTTCTCGAGGTAACCAAACGGGAATAATTATGAGACAAGTAATCATCGCGGTGATGGCCTCCCTACTTCTTTGGTCCTGCGTCCCATCTACAGAAGACACCGATGATATTGCAGGGGACATCGCAACAACTTTGGTTGTGGAAACTGCAGAAGCGGACGCTAAGTTTTCTCAATCATTGCAGCAAACAGAGATAGCTACATCGACTAGTGCTGCTACTGGAACTGTCCCTGCTGCTCCAACACAGGCATCTGTGCCTACTTTTACTGAATCCTGGACTTCTACACCAACCAGTACAAGTACTGCTTATCCTACTCCTAAGGCGACTCAAAATACAATAGCAACGGCAATTCCTACAGGTGATGTAGAAGTAGTTGAGGACTCTGTATCGGTGGGTCAGATAAATGTTCTTCTTGGCAATTTAAGGTCCGGTCCTGGGACTGAATATGATGTCGTTACTCAGTTGCCGACTGGCACCGAGTTAGATTACATGGGACGTTCCAATGACTCTGAATGGTTTAAGGTTTCCGTTACATCAACAGGAGAAATTGGATGGGTGTCGCAAATAATTGTCGAACTGGATTTTGAGATTGATACACTTGACGAGGTGGTAGAGATACCGCCGTTGCCCACAGCCGCTCTCACCCAATCCCCTGAGCCTACTGTTACTACTGCGCCGGTTGTCAGTGGATCTACTCAGTTCAGTTTAGGTGGCCAAGTGATTCACGGGGGTCTACTAGCGATTGACAAAATGCAGGCCATGAAAATGAGCTGGGTAAAGCTTCAGAATTATGACCTAGGTGGTGCTACAGTGGAGGGTGACATCCAGAACGCGCATAATAACGGCTTGAAGATTCTGGTGAGCATTAAGGACAACGCGGGTCACACACGCATTGCGTCTCCGGATTATCAGGAGCAGTTCATACAGTATCTTGAGCGGGTGGCTACGCTTGGTGCAGATGCTATTGAGGTGTGGAACGAACCTAATCTTGATCGCGAGTGGCCGGCAGATCAGATGGGAGGCGCGAATTATACTGAGTTGCTAAAGAAAGCATATCCGCGCATCAAGGCGGCGAATCCTAACACGATGGTTATAAGTGCTGCCCTATCACCCACGGGAGCATTTTCTGGAGGGTGCGGATCTATTGGTTCTGTTTATGGATGTGACGACAAGCCTTTTCTACAGGATATGGTCAATGCCGGTGCTCTTAATTATCTTGACTGTGTTGGCATGCACTACAACGAGGGTTTGCTTGCGCCCAGCGCTACTTCTGGTGATCCGCGCGGAAACTCGGGGCATTACACTCGTTATTTCCGCGGTATGTTGGACACGTATGGGGCTATTCTTGGGGGTGCGCGGTCAATTTGTCTGACTGAGATTGGTTATCTAAGCGGCGAGGAATGGGGCTATCTGCCCTCAGCGTTTTCTTGGAATCCCGCTAGTCCGGTAAACATGAGCGTGGCGCAGCATGCTGATTATCTTGGCCAGGCGGTTACTCTGGCACGTCAGACTGGCAACATTCGCCTGATGATAATTTTCAATGTAGACTTTGCTATACTGAAGAGTATGGAGGATGACCCGCAGGCGGGCTACTCACTGATACGTCCTAATCAGAGTTGTCCTGCTTGCAGTATAATTTCTGCCGCCATGCCGTGAACCATCTGCGAACTAACCATATATCTTGCGTAAAAAGCCGCCAATTTTATTGGCGGCTTTTTGTTGGGTTGACTATTGGTATGGCCACTTTTTTGTGGCCTGATTAAGTGGTATTGGGACGTGCATCTTCTTATGATTGACACGATGATGCTGCTCCAGCACGTTGTATACTTGATATAGAGAGGAGTGTCGAGTAGCTTGCGTTAATATTGTAAGTACCCACTTGCGCAAGAGCAACTTGGTTCATGGTATTGATCTGATTATGCGTCTTATGAACGCTGTCATCCTGTTCGGGGCCATGCTGTCACTGGCTGTATCTGTGGCCACGGCTGGTGTTGCAAATGCGGCGCTAGAAACACCGGATCCGGTAATCCATGTGGTGAAGTCTGGTGACAATCTCGGGCGACTTTCAGAGCGGTACGGAATTAGTATAGGTGCTTTGGCACTTGCAAATGATTTGACCAGCTCAGTTATCCATTTAGGCCAACATTTGGTGATTCCAGATCATGACTCGCCTACGAATCCCGAAGCGAGGGGTAGTGATCCTAGCCAAGCGATTACCTACGTGATAAGGAGCGGCGATTACCTAGGGCACGTGGCGCAGGAGTATGGTACTACGGTCAAGGCGATAATGGACGCCAACAATCTTGCGTCGCCACTAGTCATCACTGACCAGTTCATAAATATCCCGCCTAGGTCAGGCTATGACAATGGAGCTGTGGTTACAATGGATGTGGCGGAGACCGCAGCTGATAGTGGGGATGAGATCGTAGAACTTGACGATGAAGTCGATGAGCTTGAAGCACGGATGCGTCAGGAGTTGGACAACGCCAATTACCCTTACGCTTTCACGGAGTCATCGGCCGAGATAACTAGGGTGTATCAGGATACGGTCACCGGAGAAACGGCCGGTCCGGTTAACGTTGTCGTGGAATATTGGACACACGTTAGTGAAAAGCGGTATGAGGATGCATGGGGACTCCTCAGCGACGGTTTTAAGGCGCGGGCACACGATACTGTTTTTGAGGATTACGTCAATAGTTACCGTGATATGTCACTGTGCAGTGCGGAGGCAAAAAATGTGGAGGTCGTCAGCTATGGTATCGTCCAGACCATTGTTAATACTGATGTGACCTACAGGACCGGTGCAGATTGCACTACTCTAGAGTTCAAACTTACCCTTACCTTGCAATCGGTGCAGACTTCTGGAGAATGGAACATAGAGAGGGTTGCAGTTACCCAATCTGTGGATGAATATGCACTGGAACTGGATCCTAGCAATGGAGAATTGAAGTGGATTGACGTCGATATTAGTGCCCAGCGCGTGTATGCTATGGTGGGAAACCGCCGCGTGCGTGAGTTCGTTGCATCGACTGGGATTGCTCGCTATCCTACTGTAATCGGGCAATTCGAGGTCTGGGTGAAACTCAGAACGGATGATATGCGGGGTGTCGATTTAGGGGTGCCTTGGTACCTGCCTGATGTTCCATATGTGATGTACTTCTTCAGTGATTATGGTATCCACGGCACTTACTGGCATGACAATTTTGGTACTCCAATGAGTCATGGCTGTATAAATCTGAGCATAGAGGATGCAGAATGGCTTTATAATTTTTCCGAAGTGGGAACAGCAGTTAACGTACATTATTGAATTGTTGAAATGGGAAATGGGTATCTATAACATAACGTCCAACGACTTCAAGCCATGGGAAAATGTTGTATTGTCGCTTAGCCAATGTTTCGTGCTTTTATCAAGTTGGAATTCGAGCATGACTGCTAACGAATCGGCAGTCACAGAGGATGGGAGAATGGTTTTTTTCTCAGATTCTTTCTAACTTTGTCACAGCGGATTACCATGCTCTACATTTTGCTAGATGTCAAATGCAGTTTTCTTTTTGTGTATACTACCTCTTGCTGCCAGAGTAGTGTTTTCCCGAATTGGTTCAGGCGTGAGATAATATAGATATACATGGCAATGGCAAGAGTTGAGTGTGACCGTTGTGGGCTGATGTACGATGGTGATCACTGTCATTCTCGTTGTCCAGGTTGCGGGGCAGAGGTGACGTGCTCAGATGTGACTATATATCTGACTCATCAGGAAAGATTAGGTGTTAGTGCATCCGCGAATAGTAAGGGTAACGACGGGCGGCACCTGTTCCTGCGTGATCTGCAATAAGCTGCACCCAATAAATATGCTATCAGTTTTATTTGTTGATTTGACCTCTTTTTTTGAAGTATAGTGACTCAACCAACGGGAACATAATTTGAAGAAATGGCTGCATTGGAATTGGAAGAGATATTGAATAAGCTTGCATCTGGGGATAGTATGATTGGGATCGACCTGAGTGCGGTAAATTTCAGAGGGGTTGACCTGAGTGGGTCCAACCTATATTTTGCGATGCTCAAGGATGCTGATCTAAGTAAGGCCAACTTACAGTCGTGTATCCTAGATAGAGCCAACTTAACTGGGGCTACACTGGCTAGGGCTAACCTATGTGGAGCTAGTCTTGAAAAAGCTAATCTATTAAGAGCTAATTTTTGGCACGCCAAGTTGGAAGGTGTACAGTGGCAAGGTGCTAACTTAGGATGGACTATTTTCACCGGGGCCACATATGACAAAATGACAAGTTGGCCTGAAGGGTTCAATCCTGATAAGGCAGGTGCGGTGTTGGTGGATTAAGTTAGGCTTATGAATTTCATGGCGTTTTTCCTAAAAAAATTACTTATATTCGTGAGGAAATTTGGCAAAGTTCATTTTGCTGCTGGCGTTCTGGATCAGGATCGGGTTTCACCTGGTCCAAATCTGTCTGTCGTGAGGCAAACCAAAGAACAGACCCAAGAAGACAATTATGATAAGGATTTGATAAAAAACATTGACCGAGTGATGCCGTTTCTTAGCAAGAACGCGGCTATCTTAGATTCGGAGAAGGGCGAAGAATGAAATAGGGGATTATCAATCCAATTCTTACAAACATCTGGAAAGTTTTCAGGCTCTTTACAATCGAGGACACTGAAGATTTACAGACGTGTGCGGCACTGCTTGTTCTTCACCAGACCGTTATAGACTAAAGTACTGGAACCGGGTTGCTCCCTAGAAGTTGAGCAAGCGTGTCTTATACTTTCTCCACTGGCTTATGGCACTCGATAGGCTATCAAAAGTCCGTCGCGAATAGGAACAATTGAACTGATCCACTTTGAGCTAGCGTTTACAAGGGCGGTAAGCTCTCGGACCCCTTTTGTAGCTTTCGAATGGTCACTTTCTTCTAATACGTGACCCCCTCGAAACATGTTGTCCACAATTAATATCCCTCCGGGGCGAAGGCGTTGTTCAATAATCGGCAGCGATTTTGGATAATCCTCTTTGTCTATGTCATTGAAAATAAGGTCAAATTGACCTGGGGTAGCATCGAGTGTTTTCACTGCTTCTGCCACATGGTATCGTACAATTTTCGCGTAACCAAGTCGACTCAGATGCGTGCGTGCTTGACCGCTTAGGTCCTCGTCCCAGACTACGTGGTGTACTGTTCCGCCGCCGTTCTCATGAATTGCTCTAGCGAACCATGCTGTTGAGTACCCATAACCTGAACCCAGCTCGAAGATGTTCTTGGCACCAATCATTCTGGCCATTTGGTAGCAGATGTTGCCTGCTATGGGTCCAATGATTGGAAATCCAGTCTTGCTTGCTTCCTTCTCCATGGTATACAGCTCATCCGCACGCTCAGGAAGCTGCTGGAGCATGTAATTCTGTATATCAGAAAAGTCAAGTGAAATAGTCATACACTAACTATACACCGCCCTCCAGTTTGTCTGCAAGCATGGCAATGTAAGGTTTTGTGGAGGAAATACCAAGAAAACCTATCACTCAATTTCCTTGGTGTTTGAAGGCTACTGCCTTTCATACAGTAAGGGCACAAACTCAACCTAGATCTCTGATAGCTACTGCTTCCTCCGAAATAAAACAGCTCTGGGTATTTCCCAGAGCTGTTTTATTCTCCAGTTACATCTTTTTCGCAAATGCCCTACTTACTCCGTAAATAGAAAGTGGCCACAAGATAAGCCCGCCTGCCAACCAAAACGGAATTGCTATGTTCGGGTTAAGTCCAAGTGATTGACCGAAGAAACTAAGTACATGAAGCAGGATAAACAGGCCTGCGGCAAGTCTCCCAGCGATGACGGCATATCTCGGCAGCAGTTCACCGCCATCAGCATCTATCGCCGTCCACCACCAGATAGACAATAGCACAAAGCTACCAAAATTAAAAAGATTCATGATCTGATCTACTTCCGTTGCAGAGATTGGCGCACTCCATACGCTTTGTGCCGCTGCAGTTGGTGCCAAATCCCTTATGGCCCACATGGTGCCAACCACAATCATTATCATGCTCATCACTCTAAACACCGGCTTGTCGTCAGCCACTAATAGTTTCATCAATAAAACAACTGTGAACACCGTTGCGATGTCTTGCACGAAATTAACAATGTTGCTGAGTGGTCCCCATGTGGGGTTGTACCCATTTCCGCCGTCAATGCCTATTAGAACCACTGGAATAAGAATACTCAATATCAATCCTGCTGCGGCTACTACAGCCATATTTCTTCCCAACTTAGCTTCTGCTGATGTAATCATGTGTTTTATCCTCTTAAGTGTTTATTGTGTCAAATTGGCAATTCAATTGCATTATATGAATGAATTCTAAACAGCACAAATCCGGAGTCAGTCCTATAGGTGAGGTGCACTTTTTGTTATACTCTTTTCGTAAATACTGTTTCTCATGCTGATATTTAGGACTGGAGACAACATGAATACATCGATTGTGTTTGGACTTCTCGCTTGTGTTTTGCTTGGTCTGGAACAATATATCCGAAAACTCCCGGGTGCAAATTCCGTCAATGAACATCTGGCAATTCTTATGCTAGAGGTGAGATGACGCTCATGTTTTGCACAGAATGCGGAAAAAAACTTAAACCAGACCATCGATTTTGTGGTAATTGCGGCTATGAAGTTGGCGAAACGACTTCAGGAATAGCAGTCACAGCGGCAGATGTTTATGAAACTGGAATCGCCAAAACTAAGGGGGGTATGTGGCTGTTTTTACTATTAGTGTGGGTTGTTATTTGGGGAGTATTGCAGCTCCTGAGTGGACTAGTATGGCGAGCTATGTCATATGTGACAGATTTGACCTTGCTAGAACCTAGCGGAGAATTTGTGGTGCCGTTAATCACAGCGTTAGGCGCACTGTTTCTAACGTGGAGGGTCTGGCGTAAGCAGATGTAGTCCACCACTATAACCCATTATTTGGAATTGTTAATGAGGTAAAAAATTAATGGCGCTAAACATGTCACAGTGTCGTCAATGTTCCAAGATTCGCGACAGGAAGAACAAGTGTTTCTTCAGAGCATTCGTTGGGAAGATGACGTCCTAGAAATGGAGGTAAATACAGTATTTGCGATGAGGAGGATGAGTGGGATATTGCATAAAGCAGGCACCTAGTGCATCATATGACTTTTTCACCCGTCTGCTCGAGCATGGAGGATTGGATGACCGCATGCAATTTGACTGGTTCATCCGTCCCAACTCTGTGTTTTCGCCCATTCGAGAGCTGAATCTCGATTGCGTCCAACCCTGAGACATTGTACAGCCATCCGTGAGGTGTCAGTCTAATGCCCCAGCCATAGTACCATCGATTCTGGACGATGGTGACTTTTTTTATGTCGGCAATAGCAAACCGCTTTCGGATTATTCCTATCCCGAATGTGATGCTAACATACGTGCGTGAAACTTTCACGGTCATAGAATCAAAAAGAAATGCGCAAGTTACCAAAACGACCGAAGATAGCAGCATAGGTAGAGCGTGACGGAGAGTGGTCCTGAACGCAGTGATAATTCCACTGCCACCAGCAATCACAGCCAATCCGTTCAGGAAGACCCTCTGTAGTTTTCCTACTTGTGTGTGCTGATATTTGTTCAAAGTAATATGTATTTAGATAGATGCATATAATTTATTACTCACTCTATGCACTCGACACTTGTTGCTGATGGTCATCTCGCTTGCATTGGAAAATCTCAGATCAACCAGCTTTATTGTACTATTTCCATCCTTTTCCAAGACTTACAAGCGCCAGTTCGCGCAGCGCGTTTAGTTCGCCGACGTGGTGGGTTTCGTGCCAACACAAAATGGTAAATTGCTCGACCACCGTCGCGCCCCTTCTACGGGCGATGTCATGCGGAGTTTTCTGCTGAAGTCCTTCTGGGTTACTTTCCAGCCATTTACTTAGTGCTTCGAATTCTTGTACTAGCAGCTTTAGCAGCCGTTCCAAGCTAGATGATTTGCTCGCAGTGGTGATCGGTTTCGAGTTCACTGAATACAGCTTAACCTCGGCTGCGCTCATCTGTTCTTTCTGTCGAATACCAGCTAGCATTTCATCACGGTATAAGGCGATATGGCCGAGCACCCAGTTCATGCAGTTACTTTCACCGGGCAACTGCAA
Source organism: Anaerolineales bacterium (assembly GCA_022450585.1). Taxonomy (GTDB): domain Bacteria; phylum Chloroflexota; class Anaerolineae; order Anaerolineales; family UBA11657; genus CAJWGI01. The sequence continues at coordinate 56,554 of JAKUPR010000007.1, forward strand.
CACGCTTTCAGTTTGGGATAAGCCATCTGTAGCCTTGGCGATAAAGTCCTGATTGCGCTGTAAAATATAGCTGAAGATCTCTGCTTGATTCATGTTTGTTTCTCCATATCTGCTCTAATCCATTTTCCTCGGATAAAAAAAGCTCCTTCTAGAGAGACCGGTTTCTAATGTACTTTCCAGGTTAAGCTGCCGTCGGGGTTAAACGGAATCGGTGTCGGTGCACCATCTTGCGATAATGTTGGGTTTCCGGCCAGTGTTGCCCATAGTGCCTCCGAGGCGTAGAACACGCCCAATTCTGCGGTATTGTGAATCCATGCTACCTGCGCTTGACCGAAATCTGCCTGCCCGCAGGTTTTGATAGCCAACTGAATTGCAGCGCGATCATGAGGCATAAAAATCGGGATTCGTGAATTAGGGAGTGCTCCCGAAGTAGTCGCATTCACCCACATCGCGTTGAGGTCAATTTGGCGCACGACCCGTTCGGTTGTCACGTCTGCCATACCAATGCCCTGTGCGTTGCCATGCGTCGCGGGCGTCAGGTTCAGTACCACTATGCGCTGTACCTGCAGATCGCTTTCAACGTCGTTGAAATAGCGACCGGTTATGTTTGGGTCCATGCCAACACCGGAGATGTTTTTTCCAATTTCGTATACGACCAATACATCTAAGTGTTCCATTGGTAGCCTTGCCATCCAGGATCGTGCCAGCTGTAGTAGTTGCGGTTCACGTGTCGCCAAAGCGAGTGCCGGTATAGCCTCTACCAACGATGTCTGTTTGTAGGCATTCTCCACCGCGGCGATCCCGAAACCGAATGGTGTGTTGCGAAGCAAAAGTTCCTGGGCTTCTAGCAGGTGTGCAGCCATCATTTTAAAACCCCGTTGGTGCATGGCTTGTGCTCCGATGTGTTTGCCGAAGCCAATGCCGAGCATTTTGGTTATTCCGCTTTCAATCCCACCCCGAAAACCAGTGTGTGGCTTGATGCGACAGATTGGTACCACCAAGTCGGCGGCCAGTGCATGCTTATCGAAATACAGTGGTAGCCCGGTGCTTAGTTGACCGATCAGTTCCGCCTCCATTGTGGCTCGGATAGGTACGCCCATTTCTTCTTCTGTAACCCCATAGTCTGCCAGCAGTGCGACTTGCCCTGCTGCGGTCGCGTTCCCATGACTACCCATAGCGGGCACGATAAAAGGTGCACAATCCGCCGCTTTTAGTGCGTCTATTGTTTCTTTCACCAGTGTTGTGAGCGAGGCAATGCCGCGGCTGCCGACGCCTACTGCTACAGAAAGCCCAGGTCGTAGAAAGTCACGTATTTTCGGTTTCGCAAACTCATTGCGGACACTTTCGGCGATGTTTATTCCAGCGGGGGCATCAAATCGCTGTCGTACCCGTATCCAATGGGGCATTGGAACTGTAACTAGCTTCTCCCAATAACTGCGCGCGGGTTTTGTAATCATTGTAATTCACGTCAACAGACTAAAGGAACAAAGTCGGATTGAGCGTTGGTACCTCCTGGGTGGGTAGTTTCACATGTTCAGTGACCACTATAGAGCTCCTCGACCTGACAGATATCTGAAATATTTACTAGAATAATAGGGTAAACTGCCAACGGTTTTACCCTATTCTATCCGGCCTGTCAAAACAAACAAGCGGACAGCAACGCGTGTCATTATCGATCTTGTACAATTGTGTCTACTGGTATTTATGCTAAGTCATTTGAGAGAACACACAAATATTAGTGGAAGTGCTAGGATATCCGGATGGTATGAAAATCGTCTTTATGGACAGTGCCGTCCTTTCGATTCCACTCCTTATACCTATAGAATGTGCCGTAAATGTGATTTTGCGGGTGAGCTTTCTAGCCTGGGAATGGAAGTATAGGAGGCCGGATTCTTTAGCGGCGCCTTACTTGATTTGTGGTGCTGTTGGTGGCAGAAGTGACCCACAGTTATTTGTCTATGCCAATTTCTT
>JAKUPR010000070.1 GCA_022450585.1 Anaerolineales bacterium
GGGATTGCTCGTGACAAAGATAAATATGTGGAGGCAATGTTGGACCGGGCTTTGGAATCTGGTACGGATTGGATGATTTCCTCAGGTGGGGTTTCGGTGGGTGCTTTTGACTGCGTTAAGGCTGTACTTGAACGTCATGGGGAGGTAACCTTCTGGCGTGTCAACATGCGTCCTGGAAAACCCTTGGCATTTGGGAATTACAAGGGAACGCCCTTTCTTGGATTGCCTGGCAACCCGGCTTCGGCAATCGCCAGTTTTGAGGTTTTTGCTAGACCGGCATTACAGAAGTTATGTGGACGACGAGATTTGGAGAAGCCATCTGTTGATGTGACGGTGAAAGAACAATTCACTTCAGATGGTCGCGAGAGTTACCTTCGAGTTATGGTACGGGAGGAGGATCAAGGATACGTGGCATATGGAGTAGGTAGTCAGGATTCTGGAATGCTGACTACGCTTGTGCGCGCGAACGCGTTCTTGATTATTCCCGCCGGAACAACATGTGTTGCCGCTGGCAGTCGTCTGAAAGCATGGATGTTAGACTGGATACACGATTAATCCGTTGTGCGTAAGTGGGGGTGGCGCGCATACTTGATAGCATATGAGGTCCATTAATGTACCACAATGGTTGATAAAATAGGGGGCTCGGTGAAATCACTGTGAGTTGGAATCCATCGGCTCGTGTGTACAACTCGGATTCAAACTGGCTGCAGCGTGGTCTTCGCGATATCCCGATGTTTCTTGCTCGACCTTGGGAGATCTTCCAGGGATATTCAGTTGATAAGGTTCGACCAGATGTTATTGCTGGGATTACTGTCGCAGCGGTTCTCATACCACAAGCAATTGCCTATGCGTTGATTGCGGAATTGCCGCCTCAGATGGGGCTCTACGGTGCGATGGTAGCGGCGATAGTTGGGGTAATGTGGGGTAGTTCATGGCATCTGCATACTGGTCCTACTAATGCAATCTCACTACTAGCACTTTCATCCCTGCTTACTGTAGCAGAGCCTGGTTCACCGCGGTTTTTGGCAGCTGCGGGTATTATGGCCGTAATGGTTGGTTTGGTGCAGCTGCTTATCGGTGTGGCCCATATGGGTGTTTTGGTGAACTTTGTGTCCGATTCCGTAATTATTGGTTTTACTGCTGGAGCTGGTTTGCTTATAATCTTTAGTCAATTGCCGCATTTGTTGCGTATCTCCGTAAGTGGTTCACCAGTATTTTATTCAGTGATATCACAGGTGTCTGGCAACTTATTTGATGTTCACTGGATTACTCTAATAGTTGGTTTAGGTACTATTGGGGTCATCTTAAGTTTTCGGTTGTGGCTTCCTAAGTGGCCGTCTACTTTCATTGGGATATTTGTGGCTGCTGCAGTGGTGGCGGGTCTAGGGTTGCGCGATAGCGGAGTGGTAGTGTTGGATGAAATCCCGCGTCAATTGCCGTCTTTTACTAGATTGCCGCTTTTTGACTTGGAATTGATTCGCAGGATTGCTACCGGTGCGTTAGCTGTGGCTGCCATTGGTTTGGTAGAAGCCATTTCTATTTCCCGTTCAGTGGCAGGTGAAAGTGGTCAGAGGTTAGATAGTAACCAGGAATTTGTGGGTCAGGGACTAGCTAACATTGCTTCTGGTTTCTTTTCGGGTTATGCCTGTTCCGGGTCATTTACTCGTACTGCTGTCAACTATACTAGTGGTGCGCGCAGCCCGATGTCCGGCGTATTCTCTGGACTATGGGTTTTGATTGCAATGATGGTATTCGCGCCGTTGATTGTTTATCTACCTCGTGCCTCTCTCGCGGGTGTGTTGTTGGTGACAGCATATAGAATGGTTAACGTACCTGAAATGCGCCGCATTTTACGTGCGTCCGCTGGTGATAGTGTCATCATGTTGGCTACACTGTTGGCGACCGTGCTACTTCCTCTAGAATTTGCGGTATTGGCAGGCATGCTCGTATCGTTTGGACAATATTTGGTGAAAACATCGACGCCAAGCGTATTGCCAGTGGTTCCGGATGAAAATTACCGCTATTTTGTACACGAGGAGACAGGGCCTGCATGTCCGCAATTGGGCATTGTTTCGATTGAGGGATCCTTGTACTTCGGGGCTGTGCATCATGTGGAAGAGGCCATTCGGGCAAATAGAATACGTCATCCTGAGCAACATCTGCTGCTTATTAGGATGCATCTAGTGGATCACTGTGACGTAAGCGGAATACATATGCTCGAGTCGGTGATTCGACAATACCGGGAGCAAGGTGGCGACGTGTATTTAGTGGGTGTCAGGCCGCAGGTTGTGACCATGATAGAGGCTAGCGGATTTGACGAATTTATAGGTACAGATCACCTATTGCGACGCGAGAATGCGGTTGGTCATCTTTTCCATAATGTTTTGGACCCGTCAGTGTGTATCTATGAATGTGAAGTTCGCGTATTTGCAGAATGTCAGCCGCTGGCAAAATACCCTTATCCTACTGATTTGCCTGCATCGACTGCATTTTCGGATTACAGGACAAAATTAATGAATGCTACGGAATTAAAGGTTTGGCTCGACCACAAGAGGCAGCACCGTTTACTTCTGGATGTTCGTGAGCGGCGGGAATACCGGCGGGGACATATCCCTGAAGGAGAGTTGTTCCCGTTGCGTGATCTTGTGCGTGAAGCTTCATCGATGTCTAGGGATCAAGAAATTGTTTTGGTCTGTCGTTCAGGCAGACGCTCGACGCGTGCTGCTGGCATTCTTCAGAATATGGGCTTTTCGAGTGTACACGTGCTTAAGGGAGGCATGTTGGCGTGGGAGGCTTCAGGATATCCGGTGATGGTGCAATGAAAGAAAGGAGTTGAGGTTATGCAGGGAAAAACTGAACGTAATCTTGGTCTTGACCTCGCGCGTGCCACGGAGGCAGCAGCGCTTGCTGCTGGCCAGTGGGCTGGCAGAGGAGATACACATGCTGCAGATGCAGATGCTACGCAGGCAATGCGACAGGCTCTGAACACGATTCATATGGATGGCAAGCTAATATTAGGAGAGGAGGCACGGCATCCGGATTACAGCGATGTGCTGGCAACGGGCGAAAAGGTGGGTGATGGTAGGCTACCCGCAGTGGATGTAGCAGTGAACCCTATAGAGGGAATCCGGCTGTTGGCCGAAGGGCTACCTGAGGTCCTATCTGTTGCAGCGGCTGCACCAAAAGGTGCAGTACGATCTTTTGCTCCCGCTGCGTACATGGAAAAACTTGTAGTGTCTCGCGAGGTTGCTCAAGCGTTGACTCCCAAATGTCTGGATGCTCCTGCTGGGTGGACCCTAGGTTTGATTGCACGTGAAAAGAAAAAGCCAGTCAGTGCAGTTACAGTGTTTGTGTTGAACAGACCTCGACATAAGGAATTGATTGAAGAGATTCGGGAGGCGGGCGCAAGAATCTTGCTACGACCAGAGGGGGATGTAGCAGGTGCTTTGCGGGCTGCTACCCCCGGATCTGGAGTGGATGCTCTGATGGGCATTGGTGGTACCACAGAGGGGGTCATTGCGGCTTGTGCTACTAAGGCCCTTAATGGTGGTATGCTGGCTAGGCTTTCTCCACAGAGTGATCAGGAACGAAGTGAAGTATTGGGGGCTGGGATTGAAATTGACCGAATTCTTAATTGCGATCAGATGGTTGGGAGTGATGACGTATTTTTTGCGGCTACAGGCGTAACGGATGGGGGTTTGCTCGACGGAGTTAAGTTCTTGCGTAATGGTCTTACTACACATTCTTTAGTATTGCGTGGTAAGACTGGAACATTGCGTGTAGTGCATACTGATCACCACCGCGATTGGCTAACCGCAATAATGGATGATACGGAATCTCCGCGGCATGAATGAAATTATGAGCATGGACCTGTTATATTGCTATCCTGGCGGTAGAATCCATCGAAATGAGTATGCGCCCGCGTATGCGAAGGTCAACATTTTTATCAAGTTACCGGCAAGGGCCGATAGGAAAAATCGCAGCAGTGGAACGCGCAGAGTTCCGGCCGCGATTCCCACTAGATCAAACGCCGGATTTGGGATGGCAGCCATGATTACAAGCACCACCACTGTTGCCCGTGTATGTCGTTTCATGCGGTGAAGTAGTTTGTCATAAAGACGCAAATTCTCAACTACAGCTTGGCCCGATATACCAGCTGCATATCCAGTCAATTCTCCGATAGCAGCTCCCGCTGCCGCTGCCAAACCAACTAGCATAGGATTAAAGACGCCGCCAAAAGTGTATGTGAAAATCACGCCGGGTGCTGGTAGCAATACTGTTCCGCTGGCCATTGCGTTGATTAGGACGATGCCAGGGTAACCGTATTGGGATAATTCGGCGGCGCGTTCCCTGACTGATATGAGCCACACTGACATTCCAATGACCGTAAGTAACATAATTAAACGAATGTTTCTTGTGGATGGATTACCGGTATGTTTGAAGGGGTTTTGCGGTGTCATTACTGTACGTTTGCAAATGGGTGCAGGGTAATAATACGCGAGAATGGAGTGATACGATAGTGTTGATGGAAAACTTGGGGTCTTTGACATACAAGTTGTAGCGGGTTAAACTGCGCTGATGGGTGCCATTGCTGTGCGTAACGCGGAAATAATTGTTACCATGGACGAAGAACGTCGTGAGATACCACGTGGTGGAATGTTGGTCAAGGATGGGGTGATCGATTCTATTGCGTCCTCTGAGGATTTGGATTATGAGGGTGCGAAGGTAATTGACTTAAGTAGACACCTAGTATTCCCCGGACTAGTTAATACACATCATCATCTCTATCAGACACTTACTCGGGCGGTTCCAGGCGCACAGGATGCGAATTTGTTCGAATGGCTGCGCACGTTGTACCCTGTATGGGCTCGGCTGCATCCAGAGGCAGTTTATCTTTCTGCAAAAGTGGGTATGGCTGAACTCTTGCTTTCGGGATGTACTACGAGCAGTGATCACCTTTACGTTTTCCCGAACGGTTCTCGTTTGGATGACAGTATTCGTGCAGCCCAGGAAATTGGGATGCGTTTCCATCCTACGCGTGGTTCCATGAGCCTAGGCGAATCAGCTGGCGGTTTGCCTCCGGATAGTTTGGTGGAATCGGAACGAGACATTCTGGCAGACAGCAGTCGTGTGGTCGAGAGTTTTCATGATCCGCAACGTGGTTCTATGTTGCGCGTTGGTCTAGCCCCATGTTCTCCATTTTCCGTCACCGAGAATCTGATGCGTGCATCTGCAGAGATGGCACGTGATTATGGTGTTCGTCTACATACTCATCTGGCCGAGACAATTGATGAGGAGAAATTTTGTCTACAGAAATTCGGTCGCAAACCGTTAGAATATGTGCGGGAATTGGGATGGGAAGGCGATGATGTCTGGTTTGCACATATGGTGCATCTGGAACCGGATGAGATTAACGTGCTGGCATCTACTGGTTGTGGTGTTGCACATTGTCCGACTTCTAATATGCGGCTTGCTTCTGGGATCGCTCCGTTGCAGGCTTTGCGTCGTGCAGGGGTTGCCGTAGGGCTCGGTGTCGATGGGTCGGCATCGAATGACGGAAACCAGATGTTGGCTGAGGCGCGTCAGGCTATGCTGGTGGCGCGACTCAATATTGCAGAAAATGCCCGTAGCGGTGAACTTGCTGCTGGCGTCCAGCTAAGCGCTCGAGAGGCCCTTG
>JAKUPR010000071.1 GCA_022450585.1 Anaerolineales bacterium
CAGCAATAGACGAGATCAACAGATATGAAACACCCCTGCAACGCGGCTTTAAGTTAGTCGCCAAGGAAACACGGATCCGGGGAACAAAAATTAAGCAAGGACAGATTGTCCTGCAAATGCTAGGTGCTGCCAACCGCGATCCAACGTATTTTCCGAACCCGGATCGATTTGACATCAGAAGAACTGGGGAACGAAATATAGCCTTTGGGCACGGCATCCATTTTTGTCTCGGCGCCCCACTTGCACGTTTGGAAGGCGAGATAGCTATCAGGACGGTATTCCAGAGATTACCAAAATTGCGCCTGGATACCAAAACTGTGAGCTGGGCTGAAGGTACATATTTTCGAATCCCAGTATCTGTCCCAGTCTTTTTCTGATTGATGATGATTCATTCAGCAAATAGCAAATCTTCTGTGACCTCAATAGTGCAGGTTCTTTTTTTGCGCAACTGACCAGCAAATAAAGCGTTGAGACACCTAATCAACAATTCTTACATGAGCGGAGGCGGAGATGGCATTTGAGTTGACAGTCGCTGAGCAAGCACTATTGGACGGTAAGGATGGGCCCGCCCAACAAACAGCCATGTCAATAGTAGCGCAAATCGCTGAAGTACAAGGCGCCAGAAAGTTGCTAGAAATAACGCAAGCCCATATCGACGCGACTGTGTACGTTGGCGATGCAGGCTTAGAATTCGCCGAGCGTCTGGCTGCGCAAGGCGCCAAAGTAGCCGTGCCATCGACCCTGAATGTTGGCGCTATAGACGTGCATCACTGGCACGAGTGGGCGGTACCGCCAGAGTGGGCATCAAAGGCCCTCCGCCAAATGCAAGCCTACGAAAGCATGGGGACCACTCCAACTTGGACCTGTGCCCCGTACCAGACCGTACACCGACCCAAGTACGGACAACATATAGCCTGGGGAGAATCGAACGCGGCCCTCTTCGCAAACTCAGTTATTGGCGCTCGCACCGAGTGTTATGCCGACATGCTCGACATTTGCTGCGCCATAATCGGGCGCGTGCCTGCAACCGGACTGCATTTAAGGGCGAATCGAGCGGGGAATTTACTACTGCAACTAATTGAAATTCCCAGAAAAGTACAGGAAGATGATACATTTTTTACATTGCTTGGATACATAATGGGGAGGACGGCGGGCAACAACATTCCTGTAGTCGAAGGTTTGCTTACGGAACCAGATGATGATAGTTTGAAGGCATTAGCCGCGACCTCGGGGTCGTCTGGTGGCATACCGATGTTTCATATCATCGGGGTTACTCCAGAAGCACCAACACGCGAGGCCGCTTTCCAAGGCCAGAGTCCGGAAGAGATACTAGATATCACCATGGAAGAACTTCGCCATGCTTGGGATGAACTTACAACCGCCGACGGCGCGCATTTGGATATGGTTGTACTTGGGAGCCCACACTTATCTATCGACGAGATTAAACGACTAATTTCGATGACGGAAGGAAAACATGCACACCCGGATGTACAATTCCTAGTAACAACGAGTCGAGCAGTAGCGCATCTGGCCGAGCAATCGGGAGCCATGGAGCGATTACGAACCTTCGGAGCGAAGGTTACAGTAGATACATGCATACTCACCACACCGATGCTGCCCGAAGATGTCAAAGTCTTGATGACCAACGCCGGGAAGTTCGCCTATTACATACCGGGATTGCTCAGTAGAAATGTAGTCTTCGGCGGAATGGAGGATTGTGTGCGTTCGGCAATAGAAGGAAGGGTACATCTGGAAGATAGACTATGGGGCAAGTAATTTATTCCCGTCCGGTTATACCTGGCCAGGCTGAGGGCAATTTGCTAGTAAGCTCCGAACCCCTCTCCTTCTGGGGTGGATACGATCAGCATAGCGGCGAGATCATAGATCGTCGTCACCACCTTTCGGGTCAGAATGCCTCCGGCCGCATACTCGCACTACCGTTTACTCGAGGTTCGTCAACAACGACCACAATTCTCGTAGAGGCAGTTCGGGCCGGAGTAGCACCAGCTGCTCTGATCAGTACAGGTGTTGACAAATTTTTGGCACTAGCCGCAATCCTGGCAAATGAGCTTTACGGACATATGTTACCTGTTGTGGCACTCCAAGCAGATGAGTTCAAAGAACTGACCTCCGGAATACACGCAATCATATGTCATGATGGAACCATCACCTTAAAGACTAGTTAAGAATTCTGATGTCTAATACCACTCTTTAGAATCGATTTTGCCTCTTTTTCTGAACGGTAGTTAAGGGCGGGACAACAGGAGGATGTCGCCTTAGATACTTTGTCAGTCCCGGTAACCATAAGGACGATTACGGTGCCAATCCCAAGCACTTGAAACAATCTTATCTAGCTCAGAATATTGGGGTTCCCAACCAAGTTCGTGTCGAATTTTCCCAGAACCAGCCACCAAGCGTGCCGCGTCCCCAGGACGACGAGGTGAAGACCGTACTGGAATGGGATGACCGGTCACTGTACGCGCCATGTCTATGATTTCGCGATTTGAATGTCCAATACCAGTACCAACATTATAGACAGCGGTTTCATTTTGCTCAAGCGCAGCGGCCGCCAACACATGTGCCTCAGCCAAATCGGCTATGTGTACATAGTCACGGATGCAGCTGCCATCCGGAGTAGAATAATCTGTGCCGTACAGTTGAATATCCTCTCGCTGTCCTAGCGCTACCTGCAGCACACGCGGAATCAAATGTGTTTCAGGATGATGCGATTCGCCACGGTTAGGTAACGCGCCGGATGCATTGAAGTAACGCAACACAGCATAACGCAATCCGTACGCCTGTCTATACCAATGCAACATACGCTCAATCATCAACTTAGTTTCACCATAAGCATTCGCCGGCTCAATAGCGCTATCCTCATTAAGTGGCTTCGCACTACTAGCATAAACGGCAGCTGTAGATGAGAGTACAAAGGAGCTGCACCCAGAAATCCGCGCCGCCTCAATAACATTATGGGAGTAAGCCACGTTGTTACGGAAATACAACCCGGGATTCTCCATAGATTCACCTGCTTCAATTAGAGCAGCAAAATGAAAGACCACATCGAACTGAGAGGCAGATAGAGCAGCAGCAAGATCATCACGATTACCAATGTCACCAAGCACGAACTCCGCATCCTGGGGAACAGCATCCCTATAGCCACGCGAAAGATTGTCGTACACGGTAACCATATGTCCCTCACTCAACAACGCCTCGGCAGTTGCCCCACCAATGTATCCTGCACCTCCTGTAAGAAAAACACGCATAGTTCAATTAGCCTTAACTTCAAGATTGGCGGTCCCTGCCACAAGTCGTTTTATGCCCACTCCATCAAACGCTACAACCACAATCTCATCACTTCCTACAAGTTTGCTATCAATTACCATTCCAGAACCAAAATTAGAGTGGTGTACCCGCTGACCAGTGGTGAACTGCAGGGAGACAGGTACAGACGAGGCTGGAACAACATCTACACTTCGACGTCGCGTAACCTGTCTACTAGGCCCACTAGCAAGGCTTCTAGATGGTCTTCCTGATACATCTCCAACCATCAATTCATCTGGAATGTCATCAAGAAACCGAGAGGGCAAACCCATGGCATCTTCTCCAAAGTTACGCCTCCGAAAAGTATAAGTCAAGTAAATCTGTTCCTTGGCACGGGTCAGCCCTACATAAAACAAGCGGCGTTCCTCTGCCATTTCCTCTGGCTCGTCAAACGAACGTCGGTGCGGCAGTACACCATCATTCAGCCCGACAATGAAAACCAGTGGAAACTCCAAGCCTTTCGCAGAATGTAGTGTCATTAGGCAAGGAGCACCACTACTATCCTGATCGTCTCCTAGACTATCTACATCTGACACAAGCGCTATTTGTTCCAGAACAGCACCCAGATCAGTATCGCCAAAATCTCGCGCGACCTTGAGTAGTTCCTGTACATTATCCCAACGATCGAGCCCAATCCCGGTGCCATCTTGAATATATCTCTCATAATCCGTATCCTTCAGGATGAGATGCAGTACTTCTTCCATAGATTGCTCTTCCTGCACAGCCTGAATCCATCGAGACAGTATCTTCCCAAAAGCTACGAGAGGCCGAGCCGGTCGCGTGCCAATGGAATCGTAATGGGGACTCCTGGTACCGTCATCTGCCAGATCCAATAACACCGTACATAAACTTTCATCTGGACCAGCAGCATCTTGCAGCGCCGCCATGGTCTTGCGCCCTATGCCACGTGGCGGCACATTCAATACCCTTTCTAGGCTGACGCCATCGCGTGGATTGCACGCCAAACGCAGGAAGGCTAGCATGTCCTTTATCTCCCTACGAGCATAAAAACGTGTAGCGCCAAACAACCTATAAGGAATTCCAGCACGGATGAATGCCTCCTCGAACACACGCGATTGTGCATTCGTACGGTACATTATGGCGCAATCGCCTGGCAGGAATTGCTCTTGCAACACCTGTGTCGCTATTGTCTCCACCACAAAGCCAGCCTCCTCTTCCTCATTATAGGCCTCGCGAAGATCAACAGCATTTCCACCCTTACGTTCAGTGAAGAGATTCTTAGCAGTCCGGCCACGGTTCTGGTCAATTATTGCACTGGCCACATCGAGAATAGTCTGCGTAGAACGATAACACTGCTCCATAAGCACCACCTTTGCTTCTGGGTAATCTTGCTGAAAGCGGCGCACGTTATGGTAGTCGGCCCCGCGCCATCGATATATAGATTGATCGGGATCGCCCACAACAAAGAGTTGCCGGTGAGATCCAGCCAACAACTGTAGCAGGGTATATTGGGCATGGTTTGTATCCTGGAATTCGTCCACCAAAACACGCTGATAGTAATCCTGGTATCGCTTAAGGATTTGCGGATCACTCTGCAGAATCTCAACTGCGCCCATTAGTAAATCGTCAAAATCAACTGCGTTATTTGCTCGAAGTAGTTGCTGATAACTTTCATACACTTGTCCGACAATTTCATCGTAATACGAATCGCGTTGAAATTCAGCCGGACTGACAAGATCATTTTTCGCGTTTGAAATAGTGCTATGGATTCGCACTGGCTTAAAACGAGTCGTGTCTATGCGATGACGATCCATAGCATGCTTGATCAGTGATCGTTGATCAGCACTATCATAAATTACAAAATCACGTGACACAAATTCACGTGACTGTGAAAAGTGGTCAGCCTCACTACGAAGTAGACGAGCACATGCAGCGTGGAAGGTGCCAACGTTGAGCCCACGAGTATCCCCTTCCATTTGGCTTTCTATACGCTGGCGCATTTGACTAGCAGCTTTATTGGTAAAGGTCACGGCCAAAATCCGATATGCAGACACGCCCTCGGAAATCAGATAGATCACACGTTGAGTGAGAACCCGCGTCTTCCCTGATCCAGGGCCAGCCAGGACCAAAGTAGGTCCTGCAGGTGCGGTCACTGCTTGTATCTGCTGGGGATTCAAGCCGGCGATAATGTCCATTGTACACCTATGCCCAAGAAACTAACTGGACGATTTTATCACGCGGGATCTGGTAGGATTCTATCAACCTTCTGTTAAGCTTGTATATGTAATGTCTGAATCGTCACCGCTGTAGTTCACGGCATGGCGGCAGAAATTATACTGCAAGCAGGACAACTCTGATTAGGACGTATCAGTGAGTAGCCCGCCTG
>JAKUPR010000072.1 GCA_022450585.1 Anaerolineales bacterium
TCACCATCCGCATAATCGGAAATCTCCTGATATACATCATCATACTCTATATCTCCCTCCATATCTTCACCACCAAAATCTTCAGGCGGTTCAAACATGTTGCACCATCCGTCGTAACGTCAGGTTGCTATCCATTTCGTACATCTAGATTGCCTTTCTGTTTCTGATGCCTCTATTCTTCATGCGTGCGAAACACAATCCGCGCCCCAAATATCACCCACTCCATTTGAGATATTTTGTAGGGCAGGGCGGGCACCGTGATCATTCATTGAATATCTCGTGATAGCCCCGATCAAGGTCATCATCCGCCAAATGCGCGTATCTTTGCGTAATTGCGATGTTTTTATGCCTGGCAAGCTCCTGTGCCAACTTCAAATTGCCGCCTGAGCCACGTAATACGACCGTAACAAAGTAATGCCGGAAGGTATGCGGGGTGCTTAAGCCCCTAGAAGTGCTCCCCAGCGCCCGTACGACCCAATTATTGATGATATTCCTTGCCCCAACCGTCTTTATCTGTTTCAGTTTTGATCCTGCACCCTTGTCATGCCGTGCAAAAACGGGCAGGGCGCTCATCGCGCGTCCAGAAGCACCGTCCACATGCGAACGCGCCTCCAAATAACCCAATATTGCGTTGTGCGCCCGCGTTGAAAAACGCACTATGCTCTCACCACCGCCCTTAATCACCACTATTGCCTGCCTCTCATCACGGTCATATTGACCTCGGGTGAGGCTACAGGCTTCCCCTATACGCAATCCTGTATCGGCTAAAGTAAGAATAAACGCCTTATCACGCAGATTACGCAGTTTTTCGCGATCATCCTTGCAGGGTTCAGATGCAGCGGCCTCAACACACGCTATGACGCTCTCAACGTCTCTACGCGGAAATTCCGGCAATTTTGGAGGAACTCTACGCTGTCTTCGGCGCACCAGAGCCCTTACACGCGCTAAATTCACGTCAAGGCCATACTCTGATGCCAAAAACTCGTAAAAACCGACCACAGCGGTGAGATATAACTGTTCAGTCGCGGGAGAATGGTCCCTGAGACTTCCTATAAAGTCTATGAGCCAGCTCTCATTAGCGCTTTCCATTGGGGCGGTTTCAGGATTTACGTTGCGATCGCCCAGCAGATCAAGGAACTTTGCCGTCGCCTGGGCATACGCACGGGCAGTATTGGGACTGCGACTCTCCGTTACAACCGTGTTATACCGGTCAGTAGCGGTCTTCAGGGGTATGGAACCATTCCTATTGGTCATATGTTGCTTGTCATAATAAGACTTATCACTACCATAAGTATAGAACAGTGCTATGGACGTGTCAATAGTGTTTTATTCCAAACCAACCTATCTTATTCTGGTTTTAATATTCACACTGAGAGATGGTGCCATATCCTCAGAGTTTACTTGTGCAGACCGTAGAGTTTGCGAGCTAGTTCAATAGCCTGCGAACGGTTAGTTACCTCTCCGCATGCCTGTGCCTCGCTAATTTCCGAGAGAAACATTCCCACTCGTGCACCAGGAGGTATTCCTAATTCCTGCATTAGTTCGCGACCATTGATTAGGCTCGGCGGTGCGATTACTTCATCAAAGCGATTAAAGTAGGCGTCAAACAAATCAACTACTGCGTCCACATGTTGCGCCCACTCCCTCTGGTTGAGTTCAGGGCCCTGAGCAGCTAGAACCTCAGCAAGCGAGATCAGGCAAACCTCAACGCCTGCCACGCCATTTGTATGATAGAAACGGTGAATTGTACGCAACGGAAGACTAATCTCCCCTGACGCACCACCCCCGTTGCTACGTTTTTCCTTTGGTAGATCAGTCACTGGAATACCTTCTGATTGCACCATAGCCGTAATTATTTTCATTTCCACTTTGCTAAGCCGTAAAGTACGACAACCTTCCTGTACCTTTGTCACATCTCCCACAATGCGTAGAAGAGATCCCAGATAAAGTAATTGGATTTGTTTGCGCGTAAAGACGACACTTTTGGATAGATAATCGCTTAGCTCTCTGCGGAACCGCCCCACTCTCGCTGCCACTAGACCCAGAGCAAATTCGGACGCTGCATCCACATCATGCCTTGGACGGAGGACTGACAATAGAGATTGTAGTGTCCGACTAACCGCCAGAGCACTTTCTGACTCGTCCACATTCCATTCTGGCAGCACTCGTAAGAGGACGCCGAGACGGTCTAGTGCACGCAATGCACTAGTTGGATTTGGGCCGCCTAAGCATCTCATCAATTCATCACGCTTCCTTTCAACGGAGACAGTTTCCACATCCGGAGCGACTTCACGTATCCCCTTCCGCGTATCAGGTTCTATACGAAAACCCAACTCCACCGCCAACCGAACCGCCCGAACCACACGTATGGGATCTGCCTTAAGAGCAGTATCTGACACCTTGCAGATGACCTTATTTTGCAAATGCTCTCTACCACCAGAAGGATCGAGTACATGCATGACGCCACCCAACGGCAAAGCCATCGCGTTTATCGTAAAATCTCGAGAAAGCAAATCGGCGGTAATTCCGTCAACATGCATACGTGCAAAATCAAGTACCATACCACTATTCGCCCGCGGAAGCACTCGACCCATCCCACGCTCTTCGTCCAAAGGAAAATAATGCCCCGACAGTGTGTCTGCAACCGTGCGTGCCGCCGCGAGCGCATCACCCGGGAGCACAAAGTCCAAATCCTCAATCTCACGCCCCGTGAGAACAGCGCGTACAGCGCCGCCCACCAGCCAAATTTGTTCGCGCACCTCGGGAGGCAAGGCTTTCAAGACGCTGGTACATATTTCAGGTAGTTCAACATCAAGCGGTTCTATCTCTGGAATGTACACGGTATGCGGAGACACATTCGGTTGAACCGCAAGAGCTGCTTCCCTAGCCTCATCGGCAGTACGTCCATTTCCAACTAATTCGTCGCCAATGAGTGCTATCCACTCTCCATGATATTTGGAGTAATGCCGCATTATGGAAGGAAGCGACAGGTTCTCAGTACTGGGGAAGCTCAAAGAGATTAAATGCGTACTACGCCAATATAGGATAAGTTACGCCAGTATTCGTCCATATCCAGACCATAACCAACCACGAACTTGTCAGGAATCTGAAACCCGACGTAGTCTATTGGTACCTCTACCTTGCGGCGCTCCGCTTTGTCCAACAGACAGCATACTCGCAAACTTGCTGGCGAACGTGTACTGAGGAGATCAAGCACGCGCGACACCGTGTAACCAGTGTCAACGATATCCTCTACAAGCAGGACGTTGCGACCTTGAATATCAGTAAGCAAATCCAGGGTAATGCGCACCATCCCATCCGATTCGCGAACCCCTGGGCGATACGAAGAAACCGCCATAAAATCGATGTGGTGCGGGATGGTTAACTCTCGCATAAGATCGGTCAAAAACACCACTCCACCACGCAAAATGCATACTAACATTAAATCCTGAGATGCATAATCGGAACTGAGTTGCGCAGCGAGCTGTGAAACACGCTCCTTGAGTTCCGACTCGCTAATCAATGTGTCTATGGTTTGGTTAATAGCTTGATCCAGCGTAGTGACCATGCGGCCTCCTTTCAATCTTGTGGCAGAGTATTGAGTTGATGTGGTACTTCATGATGCTCGCGACAGCGCGCCTCGTACGACTCGCTTCCTCCCACTAAAACTGTGGGTTCCTCATAAAAAGCCGGCCTTCCATCGATCATTCTTTGTGTGCGAGATGCAGAACCGCCACACACCATGCATATGGCCTGTAATTTATCCACATGCTCAGCCCGGGAAAGCAGCAATGGCATCGAACCAAAGGGTGCTCCACGAAAATCCTGATCTAAGCCCGTCACAATCACACGAATTCCCTGTTCCGCCAAACGATCACATACTTCGACGATTTCAGGCTCAAAGAACTGCACTTCATCGATAGCTACTACTGTTGTACCAGGATTTAACAAATCGAAGATTTCAGAACATGATGATACTCCGATGGCTTTAAACTCAGACCCCGCATGAGACTTAACTTTGTCGTGCCCATAACGTAAGTCCAGTTTTGGCTTAAACACTTGTACCTGCTGTCGAGCTATACGCGCCCTTCGAAGCCTGCGAAGCATCTCCTCAGTTTTACCGCTAAACATGGACCCGGTTACTACTTCAATCGAACCGGATACGACATGAATTGTGTCTTCAAATCCGTTAGCCTTCATACTCCAGTGTTCATACTCTTAGGTTCCTCACAATTATACTGTACATGCCGCATGATATTATTGTATAATTACCTTTTGCGCATGCTAGAAAAGAAGAGAAATCAAGGAGATACGATATGGCAAGCGTGACTTACAACGAAGTCACTAAGCGTTTCGGTGATGTTGTTGCCGTAAATGACCTCTCAATCCACGTAGAGGACAAAGAGTTCCTTGTGCTCGTAGGGCCTTCAGGATGCGGGAAAACCACGGCCCTGCGCATTCTCGCAGGCCTCGAAGAAACCAACGAGGGAACGATCAATATCGGCGAAAGAGTAGTCAATGACGTAGCTCCTAAAGACCGTGACATCGCTATGGTATTTCAATCATACGCACTATATCCGCACATGAGCGTATATGACAATATGGCTTTCGGTCTAAAACTACGCAAAGTCCCACGTGAAGATATTGCCACACGCGTGCGAAGCGCCGCAGAGATACTAGGCATAGAGGAACTCCTTGAGCGTAAACCCAAACAACTCTCTGGAGGACAGCGCCAGCGCGTTGCAGTTGGTCGCGCGATAGTCCGAGATCCATCCGTATTTCTTTTCGACGAACCGCTTTCCAATCTTGATGCTAAACTCCGTGTACAGACCCGAGCAGAGATCTCAAAATTGCATCAGCGTCTGAAAGCCACCTTCATCTATGTCACCCACGATCAAGTAGAAGCAATGACAATGGCAACACGTATAGCTGTAATGAATTTCGGCGTACTGCAGCAAATTGACACCCCACAAAATCTTTACGATAATCCCGCGAATATGTTCGTAGCAGGTTTCATAGGTTCACCTAGTATGAACTTTTGTAATGCCAGTCTAGCAGAATCCAATGGAACCCTAACTATTGATACTGGCGGTTTCTCCGTTCCTGTCCCCAAGGACCGAGAAGACCTGTACAGGGAACATGTGGACAAACCCGTAATTTTCGGCATTCGCCCAGAAGATATGCACGACACGAAATATGTTCCTCCTGGGGTCAACCAATCCGTTATGCAGGCCAGAGTTGACGTAGTCGAACTAATGGGAAACGAGATCTTTGTCTACCTAAAAAGTGGAGAATGGGAGATGACAGCACGAGTCGACCCGCGCACTGAATTCCGTGTATGAGATTCAGTCGATATAGCCATTAACGTGGACAACATGCACCTCTTTGACCCGGAGTCCGAAAACAAGGTCGGCTAGCGCATACCCGAATTTATCCTTGAAAAGGAAAAGGCGGGCATGCGCCCGCCTTTTCCTTTTCAACAATGTTTTGGATATCAAATTGCTCCCAACACTTTCGAAACCAAACAACAAAAAGATAGTTCTACTGGTACTAGATGGACTAGGAGGCCTCCCACTGTCGCCAGGCGGTCCCACAGAGCTGGAAGCAGCACGGACACCGCTTCTCGACCAACTCACATTTGAGGGAGCGCTCGGAGAAATCGTGCCTGTC
>JAKUPR010000073.1 GCA_022450585.1 Anaerolineales bacterium
TAAAGACCACATTTTATTCAAAACAGCAGAGAAGATCTTTTTTAGAAAATAGATTTTTATACCCTCGGAAAATACGAGTAACTGAAACAGTCACTGAGAACGTTATTTACGCGTAAGATTTTACCTATCCACTATGACTACTTAGAGCAAGCACATTTATTTTCCAAATAAAAAGAATAGGGGCCCGGCTTTCCAGCCGAGCCCCTATTACTATGGGCTTCTAAAAAACGTCCCGCCGATCTTAGTAGGTCAAACCGGTAAGGAAGCTCTCGCTCTTGAACCTCTTGGACTTGTTACCAGGATGATTCTGGTTATCAATTCCGTCCTCGAAGTAGTATACCTGCTGCTGCATGCCAAGGGCATAGTTGCAGAAACAGTGCTGCGTAGCATTCCTGAAGTTGTTCCTCTTAAGGAAGATCGTGCGCGGCACGAAGTTAACGGTGGTGATCCAGTAGTTCTGCTCAACAGCCTCTATAAAGATCGCCTTACCATTATCTATATGCCTAGGATCGTTAGGGGCATAGTCGATGCCCTCTTCATGAAGGTCCCAGATCCTCTTCCAACCACCGGTCGGGTCTGCTGCCCACGTGTCTGCAGGAGCAGTCGGGAGATAACTGGCATCTGCGACACCAGGCATCATCGGTGGGAATTCGGTCTCAGCTCCTCCACCAGCACCTCTGGATACATACCAGCAACCTATGAGAGCTGCCTGGTTTGAACCACAGTACGTCGGGAAGACTCCATACGGGTCACCAGGACTACCACTGCTAAGAGTTAGGTATTCCTTGTTAGCTCGTACAGTTGTCTGGAACTGCGAATCAGGCTTGAAGTCGAAACCGATACCGATACCTGCCAGGTTCTCCTGGAAGATAAGTGCCGGGTTGTCAGTCCTGTCCGCTCGGCGAAGGTCCGTGCTCGTACCGGCGAATAAGGCTATGTTGCCCGCGCCATCGAGTCTGTTTCGAAGACCATCACCGTCTGTGTCTGTTATCCCTAGAGCATCAAGCATAGTGTTAGCTTTTGCAGGATCGTAATCCGTGTAAAGCTGCGTATACTCGTCGCCAGGATAGTAGATGTTGCTCGGGTGGGGAACCATCGTGTGGATGGTGCCTAGTCCGAGGTTACTGGTCTGGTTGAGTGCATCTCGGTCGATCGCGTAAGCAACCGCCTGTCTCCACTCTTTAGTCCTGATCCATCGACCAATTTCAGCATCTTCGTTATAGGTCTGGTTGAAGTTGGCAATGCCCTTCGCACCTTGACCCATCCAACCGTAAATGCTGTAGTCACCCTTTTCCATGTTGGACTGGTACATTGGGAGCTCATTTACTGTATAGCCCCAACCCTGTCCATCGCTCTCACCAGCCATTGCACGGAAAGTTGCAACTTCTTGGCTCTCAAATCGAATGTGATGCTGTGCATCGTAGTAAGGAAGCTGGTTACCGACTGGGTCGAATGCATAGAAGAATGGGTTCGCCACTAAGTATGCTTCCGGCTTGTCGTTACTGCCGCCTCGTGTAAGCGCTGCCTCACCGGCCCATGGGACATCGGTCTGGACGTCACTGAATACGCTTACGTGGTGACCGTGTAGCTCTGTCCAGGCGGCGAATCCGCCCTCTTCCATCCATGCCTCGATCTGGTCGTGGTCACCGTACATAGGATGGTACTTAGACAGATGGAACTTCTGTGCTGTCCAGCAGTAGTTGTTGCAGCGTGTGCTCTTTGTCTGGTGGGCTCCGTTGTGGAATCCCCAGCGAGGGCTGGTCCAGGTCAAAGACCAAGTCTGGTCATCTATTGCCGTGTAGTCAGGAAGCTCACCCGTTACTGAGTCGTGGTACTGGTTCTCCGGGTACCAACGCTTGTAGACCTCTGGGAACCTTGCACGCCAGGCAACACTGTCGCCCTTCTTAATGTCAAAGTTCAGGTCGTCCCATGCATAACTGACGTGATCAATTGTGTGAACAACACCAGTCGCAGGGTCATAGGAATTCGGGTTGTACCAGCGCATACCTTCACGCATGGTATGTGTCCAGGTCGTCCCATCCTCGCTGACTTCAGCGTCCTTGCACATCCAAGGAACCTGGGTTACCTGGTCGTTGTCATGGTACGTACAATGCGAATATGCCCACTGGCCGTAGTCTAAGACCCAGCCACCGAGACCTGCTCGCCAGGTACCGCCATAAACACCAATCTCATCCTGTACGTCGACGATGACTCTGTCATCTACGACGGCACTCCGCTCAGCTAGAGGGAGTAGTGATCCGGCTGCCACCATCTCAGCGAACTTAGGGTTCTCTTGATAGGTAGCCGGCTTAGGACCTGAGAAGATCTTGCTTCGCACCTCACCAGGTGTGATCTTCGCTGGTACGTACCAGTCACCACCGAAATCGGCGGACGTCCGGCCGTATATGTCCTTATCAGAAGACGCTGCAGGCTTGGCAGGAGTTGTTGCAGCTGCAGGTGCAGGTGCAGGCTCCGCCTCCTCAGCAGCTGCAGGCTCTGCAGCAGCAGCGGGGGCCGCCTCTTCTTCAGTAGCCTCTGGTTCAGCGGCCGCAGCAGGGGCCTCTTCTTCAGCAGCTGCAGGTGCAGCAGATGAAGATGAGGAACTTGCAGCAGGCGCAGGAGCGGATGTATCCGCTTCCTCCTCCGCAGCTCCACAGGCAAACGCGCCAACCGCAGCCAAGGATATTACCAAGACCACGATCAATCGTATGTCAACTATTCTACGCCACATAGGTTGCTCTCCCTCCTTCAGGGATTTTCAGTCGCATGAAGTTATATCATTTCAAATATTGAGTGTCAACCCCTTAGAGTATCTATCGAATAACCAATTATTACCAATAGACAGATTCTGTGTCATATGGGAATAGATGTATTTTGCTGAAAAACCATGAGTGCTCCAAGAGATAAATTATATATTTACATAAAGCCCTAACACTGTATACGGAATGATTGGTTAATTTTGTTGAGTCATCTCCTACCGAATTGCAAAGTCCATTCTCTTTCCCCTTTCTGTCTGTTTGAACCGACAATTTTGTAGCCCAGTACATAGTTCCCTATCTGCCAGGCTTTTACCTTTTTAGATTTTTTCTAAACTAGTACTTTTTAGTATATCGCGCGCGCGTATTGGGCGGCTACATACTATAAGATTCCCCAATGTACGCGATTATGAAAAACAAATCAGTCAATTAGACAGAACCCACGTAAATAAATTTTCATAACACCTACATAATAAATCAACATGCTTCAGACTACTGACACTTGACATCTAGATTACGCTTCGCCTACATTATACGTAAGGAAATTACATGAAAGGCAGAGCCATGGACAGTGACAATACAAATAATAAAAAGATATCTGAAAGAATAGAAACCATAGTTGGTGAAGCCAAAGAGGTGGCAGCTGGTGCAATCCGTATGTCTGGCAATGAGGTAGAGTCATTAGGAGGTAATCTTAGGGAAGCAATTAAGAAATCATTGTCGGCCCGAGAAAACGTAGTAATGGTCAGGTTAAACAAAAGTAGTCTCTCAAAGATAGACGAACTGGTTGAGGCCGGGTTGGTTAATAGCAGATCGGAAGCGGCAGCATTATTAATAAGTGACGGCATTAAAGCTAGAACAAAATTATTTGAACGCATATCGGAAAAGATTGATGAAATACGAAAAGCCAAATTAGACCTGAAGAACCTATTGAATGATACTGAATGAAATAAGTATGATTAACTGAAGGGATTGTCACCTATTCGAACAGACTAATTCCAACCTTGTGGCCTCCTTAAACATACCAGTACACAAAAATATATTGACTTTCATGTATATAAATAGGAGTGTATGATTTGTCGCACTTTCACCTACGTTGCACTACGTGTGGCAACACGCACACACCAGATATGGTAACCATGTCATGTGCCAACTGCTCAGACCCACTAGAGATTTCATATCATCAGGAAACTCTAAATAAATCAAAGATCCCTATGCCCTTCAAATCCAATGATAGTACTGTTTCTATAGGTGAAGGACGTACACCTATCGTAAGCCTGTCAACAATCGGGAAATACTTAGGACGCAATCATGTTTTTGGAACTTTAGAATATTTAAACCCTACAGGATCATTTAAGGATCGAGGGACAGCGGTAATGCTAAACGTAGCTGCTGAATTCGGAACTAGAGAAATAGTGGAGGATTCGTCCGGAAATGCAGGAGCATCTGTAGCTGCATATGCATCGAAACACAGTATGAAAGCTCACATATTTGTTCCTGATTCGGCTCCTGCGGCTAAACTTCAACAGATAATAGCCTACGGAGCTGAAGTCCATCCTATAGGTGGGCATAGACAAAATACAACAACTGCCGCAATTAAATTCTGCAAGGATCAAAATATAGTTTACACATCACACAACCTAAGTCCTTATTTCTTAGAGGGTACCAAAACTTACGCTTACGAAATAGTTGCCAGAAATAAACAAATTCCTGACCACATCGTCTTTCCTGTTGGCAATGGATCTCTCTTAATCGGTGCATGGATCGGATTCAGTGAACTGGCTAAATTTGGATCATTGAAGAAAATTCCTAAACTACACTGTGTTCAACCACAAGCAGTAATGCCTATAGTGGCAAAATACCGTGGCGAAACATGGGACCCTGGAGATGCTAAGCATACCATCGCCGGAGGCATATCAGTCACGCATCCGCCTCGCTATAAAAGGATTCTAGACATCATTAACGAGTCGAATGGCACAGCTGTAGCTGTAAACGACCCAAATATACTTGAGTGGAGAACTAAGTTAGCACATTTAGAAGGTATATATGCCGAACCAACATCAGCCGCTGCATTCGCAGGCCTAGAGCAACTTGTCCACACCGAAACTATTAAAGAAAACGAAACTGTCTTAATACCAATAACCGGATTTGGTCTAAAAGATGCAGCATTATGAATTGGCGTGAATATTAAAACTCAGAACAACCCATAATGAATCCTATATGATCCCTTTACCCTATGTTCATACTGTACACGTCCATACTCATAAGCCGTAGCATCCTGTGCACTGAACCTTGATTCCGGCTTTCTTACCGTTTTTAGTAGATGCACACTCTCAAGGTTTTGCCATTTGGCAGCCAAGGCACCCTGATTTCTTGGAGGACCCAAATTATTGATTTTAGTCAACAAATCGCTCCAGTCAAAAGCATCCCATCCTGAAAACTCTGGTCGGCTACCATCTCCTCCAAAATCCTCCTGAGAATCGAAAAAGAAGCCCGCTATCACGTTTATTTAATCCTTATTCCAAGGGTTAGGCATTTTAATTCTCCTAACCCAATTCAGATATGACACGCATACAAAATCCTTAGGATCGCAGTCCTGCTTAACAGGTTTTAGTGTGACAATCCCACATGTCGCTTATAGAGAGAATAA
>JAKUPR010000074.1 GCA_022450585.1 Anaerolineales bacterium
ACATTACAGGGGAACATCCTCTGCTACATGGCATTCCTGCTGGTAGTTATGCGTATTTTAACCATAGTTATTGCTGCAGGCTGAGGAATTCCTCTGATGCCCTAGCATATACGGACTATGGAGGCCGATTTGCTTCTGTGGTAGGGCAAGGACGCATGTACGGTATCCAATGCCATCCAGAAAAAAGCCAGCAGGTCGGGTTGAAAATATTGCGCAATTTTGTGGAGCATGGATGAGTAAAATTACTGATTTTGTTGTCTATCCGGCGATTGACCTGCGGAATGGGGAGGTAGTGCGTTTAAGGCAGGGTGATCCCGAGCAACAGACGACTTATTCTAGCGATCCAAGGGATTCCGCTGAGCGTTGGCTGGCGGCAGGTGCGGAGTGGCTGCATGTGGTTAGTCTTGATGGTGCATTTGGCGAAGCCTCCGAAGCCAATGAGAAAGCCTTGATTAAGGTTTTGGAAACTGGCGCGAACGTACAGTTCGGTGGTGGTTTGCGTTCCTTGGATGCCATAGAGCATGTGTTGGATCTTGGTGTTAGCCGGGTTGTTCTCGGGACCGTGGCTGTGATGCAGCCAGAGGTAGTGGATGCAGCTTTGGCGATCTATTCACCGGAACAGGTTGCAGTTGGCGTTGACGCTCGTGGGGAAATGGTCTATGTGAAAGGTTGGCAGGAAGGTTCGGCATACACCATTACGGAGTTGGGTGAGAGACTGCAATTACAGGGTGTGAGTAGGGTGATTTTCACGGATATTAATCGTGATGGTGTGGGCAGCGGACTAAATATGGCTGCCACCGTTAAGGTGGCCGAACAGATGGGTTTACATGTGATTGCCTCTGGTGGGGTTCATAGTAATGCAGACGTGCTGGCCGCGCGTGATGCAGGCTTGGATGGAGTCATTGTAGGGCGGTCACTGTATGAGGGCACGATTGATCTTGCCCGTTTATTGGCAAAGATTATGGAAGATTCAAATTAGATGTTGGCGAAACGGATCATACCTTGTCTGGACATAAAGGATGGCCGTGTGGTCAAGGGTGTAAATTTTGTTGACTTGCGCGATGCTGGCGACCCAGTGGAGCAGGCAAAACTTTATGACCAAATGGGTGCTGATGAACTAGTTTTTCTAGATATTTCGGCAACTCATCGTGGACATGATACTGTGATTGATGTAGTCAGGCGGGTGGCCGATCAGGTTTTTATGCCGCTTACGGTTGGTGGTGGTATCCGCACAGTGGAAGATATGCGTGGCATCTTGCTGGCCGGTGCAGATAAAATCAGTATTAATTCGGCCGCGGTGCTAGATCCGGATTTGCTCACGCGCGGATCGGAGCGCTTTGGCAGTCAGTGTATTGTCCTTGCCATCGATGTAAAAAAGACCGCAGATGGTGAGTGGGAGGTGTATACCAGCGGCGGTCGTCAGTCTACTGGGATTGACGCTTTGCGATGGGCGGAGCGTGGAGTTTCGCTTGGTGCAGGTGAGATTCTGCTTACCAGCATGGATACTGATGGAGTGATGGACGGTTTTGCCATGTCTCTGACTCGCGCGGTTGCCGATGTAGTTAATGTTCCCGTGATTGCTAGTGGTGGTGCAGGTCGGCCTAATCACTTCGCAGATATATTGGCGGAGGGTGGTGCTGCTGCTGCTCTTGCAGCTTCTGTGTTCCACGACAAAGTGTTGACTATAAATCAAGTTAAACAATATGTCGCCCAACGCGGTGTGCCAGTGAGGTTACAATGATGGAAGAAATTAAGTTCGATGGCAACGGTCTAATTACGGCAGTCTTACAGGATGCATCCAATAACGAGGTACTAATGGTGGCTTGGATGAACGCCGAAGCGTTGCGCCTTACGCAGATGACCGGTGAGGCACACTTTTGGAGTCGCAGTCGTCGGGAATTATGGCACAAGGGATTCACTTCTGGAAATGTGATGCGTGTGCGAGAACTACGTATTGATTGTGACCGGGATACCTTGCTATTGAAAGTAATTCCTAATGGACCGGCTTGCCACACTGGTGAGCAGTCATGTTTCTTGGCGGAATTGGATTAATGAGAATCCAATTAATGCCGATTAATCGCCAGCGCTTCTGGCGCGATTTATTTGTGATTCAAATTGGTTTCGCGATGTTCGCTTTTGCAATCGCTATTGTGATTCGTGCAAACTTGGGTGCTTCTTCGTGGGCTGTGTTGGAAGTGGCGCTAGCCCAGATTTTTCGCATTACACCTGGCGCAGCGGCAGTTCTGGTGGGAGCGCTTGTGCTGCTCATTGCTCTTGGTCTACGCGAGCCAATTGGTTGGGGAACTGTAGTGAACATTCTTAGCATAGGGCCGTGGGAGGATTTCTTCCTATGGCTGCTCCCTACTGTTGAAGGAAACCTTTTTATGCAACTACTCTATCTTACGGTAGGATTGATTGCCATGAGCATCGGCAGTGCAATTTATATCGGTATCAATGCCGGCGCAGGCCCGCGTGACAGCTTGATGATGGCGGTGGCTCGTACTACTCCATTGGATGTACGCTCAGCGCGGATTATCATTGAAACAACAGTTGTCGCGGTGGGATGGATATTTGGAGGTCCTCTGGGGGTCGGTACTGTCCTTTTTGCTCTACTGATTGGACCTGGGGTGCAGGTTGCGTTCAGGACGTTTCGTATGGAAACGTATTCGCGGACTCGAGCTGTCTCGGCGGCGGCCTCAAATACATTAGGTAACTAAAATGAGCTTTTTACACACACTACAACAAATAATTGCGGATCGCAAGGAGCACCCCGTGCCGGAATCTTACACTGCTAGCTTGTTCGCGGCCGGGGAAGATGAGATTATCAAAAAAATTGGTGAGGAGGCCATGGAGGTCATTTTGGCTGCTAAGGGACAGGGAAACGAGCGGGTCATTTCTGAAACAGCAGACCTCTTATACCATGTACTGGTGATGCTTGCCGACCGCAACCTGAGTCTAATACAGGTGGAATCTGAATTGGAGAATCGCCATAGGTGAGTCAAAGCGTATATCTTCTTGATGTCGACGGTGTTTTGCTATACCCAGGAGGGTATCGGGAGGCCTTGAGGCGAACCATCAATTATTTTTCTTCTGCTATGGGTTGGGGTGATTGTTCGCTGAAGGACGAAACAGCGTTGATTTTCGAGGCTCATGGTATTACCAACGAATGGGACATGAGCGCTATTTGTCTCGCTAGCTTGTTCGTGGAGGCTTGGAAGTATGTGCCCGGGATACGATTGCCAGAATTGGTTCCGGATGCTCTAATGGCTGTCCGAAAGGACGGTGTTCCCCGTCAAATTGTGGATTTTGCCAAAACGGCCAGGAATGTTGCATCTGAGATGGGGGCCGGAGAATATGCGTCTCTGGCGGCGCCCCGTGTTTTCGCCCGAGATTTGAAAGCGTATCCGAGAGACGATAGTCAAAGAGCGTTGACTGTTTTGCTGAACGAGATATTACTCAACACCCGTGATATTAACCGTTCTCAAACGCTTCTAGTACTTCAGACTTTCGCACTTGGCAGCACCCTGTTTGAGGAGACTTATTCCGTGCCAGCACCTTTTGACACAGGTTCATCGATTGTGGATAATGACCGTCGGGTGATTTCACAGGCAAACTGCGAATACTTGTTGCAAGCTTCGAAATCAGGTGAAATCAAATCGGCGGTATTTACAGCAAGGCCTTCACTGCCTCCACTTGGTGTTACTGATGCTACCGATTATTATTCTCCCGAAGCTGAGTTAGCGGTTCAAATGTTGGGGATAGAGGCACTTCCTTTGATAGGATATGGAAGAATACAATGGTTGGCGCGCGAGTTCGGTCAGGACCCAAATTTTTGGATCAAACCTTCACCTATACATGCTCTGGCTGCTATCGGCGCGGCGGTGTCAGGTGACGAAAAAACGAGTTTAATAGGGGCACACGCTTTGGTGGAAGAAGGAATAATTCAGGTTCCGTTCTTGGATTTCGCCAACGATATGTTGAATGTAACTGTATTTGAAGATTCAGCTAGTGGTGTCCAATCTACAAAGTTGGGACTAGATATCCTCCGCGATGCTGGGGTGAAGTGTCAGCTTGTTTCCAAAGGTATCGGTGTGCATCCGGAGAAGAGCAAGAATCTCAAAAAGGTGGGCGCACGCGTTTTTGCGGATGTGAATGCAGCTCTTAGTGCGTGACATCAGGAAAGACAATGGGCCTCATCTTGTACAAAGGGATTTAGGCCTTAATGCCTGCGATTGGCCAAAGTCGTAGGGTTCATTTTCGTTGGTATTCATATGGTTGTTTGTAAAATGGTTGTTTGTAAAAACCTTCCTAGCATGCTATTATCGGCTGATTTAACAGGGAGTGTATGTCGAGTTGGCATCTAGTTCTCTCGTCATCTGTTGATTGATTTTCAACCTCGCATAATATTAGGAGGATAACTTCATTGTCTGATCCATACGATTCATCTTCTAACAAGAGTGTTTCCTCTGGCCAAGTGCGTAGTCTGGCGGCCATATGGGTTGTACTGACTCTTGTCGTGGGGGCGGGAACATTCGTTGGGCTTTTCTGGGTCCTGGGTGGTTTCGATAACAACGAAGTGGAGATGGCTAAAGGTCATGACTCCCCACAATCTGCCGAGCAACTTGCGCGGGGAATGATTGCGTCAGACGAATTGGCCGTTACGGAATCGCTACCGATGTCAGAGCCAGCTGTGGCGGAAATTACTGTAGATCCTACCGAGCAGCTAGTGGATTCTACAGCAATTGCACCTGTGGTCTCTGCAACAGATACAATGGTACCTGTACCTATCCCTACTTTGGCTGTAGTCGAGTCTAATGAGGAAGACGTAGTTGATACCCCTGAGCCTACTGTTACTACTGCGCCGGTTGTCAGTGGATCTACTCAGTTCAGTTTAGGTGGCCAAGTG
The DNA here is from genome assembly GCA_022450585.1 of Anaerolineales bacterium. GTDB lineage: Bacteria > Chloroflexota > Anaerolineae > Anaerolineales > UBA11657 > CAJWGI01. The sequence goes on from JAKUPR010000074.1 coordinate 4,907, forward strand.
ATTCAC
>JAKUPR010000075.1 GCA_022450585.1 Anaerolineales bacterium
AATCAACCCCGTCGCTAGAACCCACCAAACCCGAAGATCAACACCCCACACCCCAGGCGCAAACGGTTACAGAACCAGTCCCCTCGCTAGAACCCACCACGTCGATTGAAAAAGTTGCTGAGAATGGCATTAATAAGTCAAAGGAATTCCCCCTTGCAGAAACAAATTATGCAATTTACACCGATGCCAGATCAAATATCTCGATTATGTATCCTGAAGACTGGAAACAGGTTTCCCATGAAAATGATGTGGAATTCCAGGGCTCAACAGGCGATATAGTTTTCGAAGTTCTTTATGTGCCTTTTCATGAGCTCGACCAAGTGGCCAAGCAATATTTTACCGAGTCCCATTACCAAGAAGCTTCCCGCACGACCCTAAACGACCCATTGGGATACCTGAGTGTCGGTAATCTTCGTGATGGCGCTCACAACGCAAGGATGGTTATCGGAAACGAGGAAATCGGGCTAATACGCCTAGAAGCTACCACAGGACCAGACGATGATTTCGAGCAACATTTACAACAATTCCAGATCGTAATTGATTCCCTAAACCTACAAAACGTCTTGTCATTGGATAATTCGAATCACAACACCGAACATGCAAAAAATAACTCCATTAGACCCCCCGAAGAAGATGCAGAAAGCACTCCATCAGACACAATCGCTGAGGACATTGGTAACACCACTTATACGCACCCTAAAACGGGGCTATCTTTCAGTTATCCAGCAAGTTGGAGTAAAGTCCAACACGAGCACGACACCGAATTTGAAGGGCCAATTGGCGCCGTTACAATCGCGAGCCTAGGCATACCAATTCAAGAGCTAGATCAATTTGCACAGGATTTCTTATCTGGTTCTGATGAATACACGGAGGAAACTCGCGATGCACTAAAGGAACTCCCAGGATATATCAGCATCGGCAATCTTAAGGACGGAGCCAGACAAGTTCGCGCAATCGTTGGTAATGAACAGACAGGTTTAGTAATCCTTGAAGCCACCACAGGCCCAGAATATTTTGAGCAACACTTACGGCAATTCCAAAATATTCTCAGTTCAATAGTTCTTCCAGAAGTGGGCGCAATAGCAAGTTTACGCCCTCATCAGTCCCAGGAACAGGAGCAAGATTATAATCCTACTCCAATCATAAATTATGGTCCTAGCACAATAAGAATATTGAATATCAGCGAAATTGATACTGATCTAATGCAAGAATGGGCATCATTCTCAGAGGCAAAAATGGCCGACAGGAGAGCAGATATCCTGATGGTCCTATGGCCAGTCGGAAAATTTGTACGCGAGGGCGGGTTCTCTCACCCATTTGAAACAATGGAGGTGTTGATTACGCATGATGAGATTGATTATCTAATGAATGAAATAGAGATATGGCTTGATGCTCAGTACTGCATACAGGATGACCCAGTACGCCTTACCGAGGAGTTAGAAATGTACCGCGACTGGCTTACTAGAGGTGCTGACGCATCAACCCAACTTACCATATGTCCGGCATCAAGACTAATCATGATGGGCTTAACACCTAACCACAGAGACCCCAATGACCCGATGTATCCAATCGATCTGCAAGACTTTTTTATACATGAACTTTACCATGCTATGCAGCAGGACCTAATGGACCAGCCCTGTAATGACATCAGAGATCGTTTAGGTCGTGAAGAGACAAACACCCCCTGGCTTGTCGAAGGCGCTGCAGATTATTTTGCTAAGCATGTGGTCGCCGAACTAACTGGTCGTTTTGATCCAATAAACAGAATTCTACGCAACGCTCTTAATGCTTCCCAAGAAGAGGGGTTCAATATCTATCAAGGGGGCATAGACAAAACGGGCGCAGCCGCTCTCCAAATCCTTATAGAGCTCGAAACACTCGATAGTGCTAGTATTCTCGATGGCAGTATGTTTCACAGCTGCGCTCGAGAACTAGAATTAACTAATGACAATCCATACGTATTGAAAGCGAAGGACTCTTGGCATATGATCGAAAATATAGATGGAAAATATGTTTTCAGGGACCAAGTACTACAGTAGTGAATTTTTCCAGCACATCCACAAACAATTTTAGACACCACCCTCCCTGATTGCACCCCACACCTTCTCTGCACTAAGAGGCACGTCAATATGTTTCACCCCAAGCGGAGACAAAGCATCCATGACTGCGTTGACAACTGCCGGTGTGGATCCAATCGTCGCTGCCTCTCCAATGCCCTTTACACCTAGAGAATTATGAGGCGTCGGCGTAATGGTCTGCTCTGTCACAAATTTCGGAAACTGACTCGCACGTGGAACCGCATAGTCCATCAATGACCCTGTAGCAATCTGACCGTCAGAAAAGTATTTGACCTCCTCAACCAGAGCCTGCCCGATACCCTGGGCAAGACCCCCATGTATCTGCCCCTCTACCAGACTAGGGCTTATACGCGGCCCACAATCATCTACCGCATAATATTCCTGCAGCCGTATTTCTCCCGTCTCCTCGTCAATCTCAACCACCGCAATATGGACCCCAAATGGGTACACCACCTCTGGCCTAAAGTAATCACTTGCCTCTAATCCAGACTCTATCTTTTCCGGCAGATCGTCGCTATACGCCCGATCCGCAATTTCAGCCAAGCTCAGGAAACTCGTTGGCGACCCCTTAACCTGATAGTTACCCGCTGCCAACACGATGTCCTCAGCGTTAGCCTCCAACACATGTCCCGCGATCGCCTTTGCTTTCTCCTCTACCTTTTCTATAGCACGCACTAAAGACGCGCCACCCACTGCTAGCCCTCTACTACCCATTGTCCCGATACCCATAGGAGTATTAGAGGTATCCCCGTGCCTAACAATAACCTCATCATATTTAGCTCCCAATCTGTCGGCAACAATCTGAGAAAACGTTGTCTCCTGCCCCTGTCCATGCGGAGATATTCCAGTAAATACAGTAACCGTCCCCCCAGGCTCAACCCGGACCTCCGCGCTTTCATAGGGGCCGAACCCACAAATCTCCACATAGCACGCCAGCCCAACCCCTAAAAGTCTTTTTTCCTTCCTAGACCGTATTTTCCGCTGTCGGTCCTTCAGTTCACTATATTTCGATATTTCCAACGCCTTAGTAAGTGCCCTTTCATATTCGCCACTATCATAAGTCGTCTCGTTCGTCGCCGTATAGGGAAAGTCATCAGGTTGGATAAAATTCCTCCTCCGCACTTCCACTGGATCTAATCCCAGCTCTTGAGAAACTAAATCCATCATCCGTTCAATATAATACGCCGCTTCCGGCCGACCAGCTCCCCGATACGCAGCGATCGGCGTCGTATTGGTGAACACACCATCGATTTCAATTTGTAGCGCCGGTATGCTGTAAACCCCTACCGCCATCCACCCAGTTAATTCAGGCACAATAGGAACAAGCGGGTACGAACCCATGTCTGCCACTACGTTCATCTTCAATCCAGTCAGATGACCCGAATCATCTACTGCAACGGAATAATCAGCAATCTGTCCCCTACCATGCGTTGTCGCTAACATATGTTCCATGCGCGATTCGACCCAACACATGGGCCGTTGATATTTGTTCGCAAGAAATGCCACTGCAATGTCTTCGGGATACACGCCGATTTTCACGCCAAAGCCGCCCCCCACCTCAGGCGCTATCACACGAATTAGATTTTCCGGCATATGCATCATTTCCGATAATTGTGTACGTATAAGATGAGGCGCCTGAGTACTATTCCAAATCTTTAGACCACCTGTAGTAGCATCCGGACATGCGACCACGCATCGACCCTCCATGGGAACCCCCGCAAGTCTCTGGCTGCACATTCTCTGACTTACGACTTTGTGGGCTACCGAGAAGGCTTCCCCTACATCACCCCTCTCATACCTCCACAGCTCCTGTCGATTAGTATCCATATCTTCAAACAGAACGGGCGCATCACCTTTGATAGCGTTCTCAATGCCAACTACGGAGTCCATTGGCTCCCAATCCACAAGAATAGACTCCATAGCATCCTGTGCAATTTGAGGCCCTCCAGCAACTAGAGCAGCGACCGCTTCACCTGAATGCCGGACTCGCTCCGTGCTTAGCGCATGGTGTGTCCGTCTCTTATTTGCCGCTTCATCTGAAGCACCAGCCTCAAAAGGAAACGGCATAGGATCGCAATATTCTGCTATATCCTCCCCCGTTATCACCGCCATCACACCTTCGTGTTCAAGGGCCTTCGATGCGTCAATATCTCGTATACGCGCATGCGCATACGGACTTCGCACAAATGTCACATATTGCATACCAGGCAACTTAATGTCGCCGGAAAAAAGTCCTGCCCCTGTAATAAGCCGAGGGTCTTCCTTTCTTCGTACCCGCGCGCCCATATATTTACTGTATGCCACTACGCATTTACCTCCAGAAAACCTCGTGCATTCTTCAATACTTGTACTCTTCTCTCACTGGACTAAAAATATCCGCTACCTTACATCCAGATTCGCTAGTCTTTACTCTGTGTTCTATTCCTGGTGGTACTATAAAACAGTCGCCACGTCTAAGTATTTTCCTCTTCGAGCCAATCCACATTTCAAACTCGCCATCCATAACGATTCCAGCTTGCTCATGCGGGTGCTTATGGGCAGGAACTTCAGAATACGGCTCAATTTCTACCAGCGAAACTAACATATGCTCTCCCCAAAATGTTTTAGTCAACACACCATCACCCAATTCCTTCTCTCTACGTTTTTCAACATCACAAAAGGCCATATTTCCTCACCTCCTTCTTACGTCTCTTCTGCATTCAGCATAATGATCCTGAGAAAGCATAACCTCAATGATACATACGCATCTATCTTTTCCACACGCCCCAATGTTATACACTGCTTGTCAGTCT
>JAKUPR010000076.1 GCA_022450585.1 Anaerolineales bacterium
TTCTGGATATTAGCCATCATGTCCCTCCCACCACCAGTATACGCCAACTATGCCGATGCGAAATGGAATTAGATGCCGCTTTCTTACTTAGATTCAGTGTTTAGTAGTATAATACAGGTACACTTTACCACCAAAAAGACGGGAAATGCAGGTGCTGAAACACCCTCATTTCCCTAACCCAAAACGCTGTTCGAGCAGCGCAGGGCTGAGCCAGATTCTATCAGACCTACTGCTTTCAGCGTAGGTCTTTTTTGTTATCGGAAAACGGAGGTGATATATGAGTATCAGAGCTTGGCGGGAACTGGAAACACTGAGGCGTTCAGCGGCTGTGGATAATGTGCAACTAATCGGGTGCTGGAGGCTTACGATGACAATGAGTCTAGTAAAAGTTTACCGGAATAGAAATGGCAGATAGAACAGAAAATAGTACCGAATGAAAAAATACAGAGGCCACACCCACATCAGCACCTTTTCGACCCAAGCCAATATAGGGTGTCGCCCACGCCGCAGTCTGGTAGATAAAAGCCATGTAATCGGGAGCGTAAGTATTATTGCGACACCGCTAGTCCATGCTCCACCAATGATGAACTCATACAAGATAATTTCAGGTAGAGCATCCACAAATCCAACACCATACAGTGCCTCGGTGAACTGGTCGAACAGCGTGGAGAAAAACAGTGGCCCTGTGGCGTTTATGAGAACAGCAACGATTAGAAATGAAACCACGTGCATGACGGCACATTTAATGGCGTACTTGAACGGAGAGCATTCGGTCGACCAGAGGTTACTTATCTTGAAGTCTGTCATGACATCTCAAATATACACCCTATGAGCAAGACCGAGCAACTCATCCTACGCTGGCGCGGCCTGTCTCCCGCAGAGTGGGCATAGTCTGAATTCGGCCAAGTTACCGCGTAACGTTGCAATGTTGTGGTCTCTTGCCTGCAGATTGCGTATAGCCGGAGCTATAAGGATGGCAGATGTTACGGGTTATCGATGATGATACGGATTGAAACTAACTATCGTTCCCAGAGAAACCAAGTTAATCAAAAAGCCTTCTCCATATCGATTGCTGCGTGTTCCAATACCACAGCATGCCAATTATGCACAAGATAAGAAAAGCTCTCCAATAACTCATGCCCTTAATATACACGCAATGAATGAGTATAGCGATATCGTCAGTTGGGAGACTAGAAACCGCTCTGGCTATCTTCCCAAATTCCATGGATTCGCAACCCGGATGCTGTTTGATACTAAAACTATCGGTGGAATCTATACGGTGAGTAAGCTGCTAGGGCATTCGCGGGTAGCAACAACCGAAATGTACCTGCACTGTTCACAAAAACAGCTGGAACAAGCGATGCTTGCTGACCCGCTGGGAGCGGGTGTATAGTTGTTGTAGGCGTGTCTGATGATAATTATGAGCGAGTGCGTAAATCTGCAGTTTCCCCTTAGCCGGGATGCTATATGGGGATGGGTAAGCATAGTTAATAGTTGTAGCCAGAAATAAGGAGGAGAATATGGGGTTACTAGATAAAGCAAAGCAATCTGTTGAAAAGGCTAAGGACGTTTCTTTAGACCTAGTTAGTGACGACAACCTTGCAAACATCATTATGGTTGCTTGCACTAAACAGGACAACGTTAATAAAGCATTGAAGACAAAAGGTTCTATTTATAGGATTCATGGTGTGGATATTGAGATGGGCATTCCGCCAAAAGTTGTGTATGCAATACGTAGAGAATTTGGTGAGGAATTAAGATGACATGCGTAAGGATGAGCAAGATGGCTGACCCGCTGGGAGCGGGTGTATAGTGGGGGAAGGATGGTGTTGGTATAGTGCCTACTAAATCCAAGAAGGACAAACCCAGAGCACACGTTGGCTGGAGTACGCTAAATGAAGCAGACGTACTCCAGTCAGTAAGCAATGGTCTTAGACAGTATAAACTGAACAGACCTGAGCTAAACCTAGAGTCACGTAGATACAAACTTGAAGATGGAGTTACACAGTGGCAAATGCGTTCCAATGGTGTCCCACTCTGCAATATTGTTGTCAGAGCAAACAGAAAAGGAGGCTTGAGGCTAGGTTATGAATTGCCCGAACGAGTTACAAAAGATATGCGGCAATTAATTGAACACGAAGCGAAACAACTCCACGAGCACATAAAGATACGTATAGATGCAGACAATAATGTCGGTACACACTGGGAAATAACGGGAATACCCAAGAATCTCAAGACAAGAATACAATGGTACAAGGCTTGGAAAGACATCAAAGAATATCGTCGCAGCTGTAAACGTGAGGGATACAAGCCGACGCTAGCCGATATTGTAGACTTTTTCAAATACGCAGATGATAAGGATACCCCTTATTTTAACGAGAGCACCCTCAGGAAAATAATCCGAGTTGGCGAAGACGGTGTCCTAGATAACTTCAAGTCGTACTAAATTCATACGTAACACCCCCTCAAAAAACCTACCCAATTTACCCATTCCACTTTGGTATTATCGTCGTATCGACCTGATTACGAGGACATATATCCTCCATAAAAAACAGACTAGGAATAAGCTTTTCACCTTTAAGGTCAACGACGAGGAGCGCCAAAAATCGTCACCCTTGCAAATGCGCTCGACCGGAGCACATCCGACGCAGTGCGGCAGGTCGTAAAACCGGCAGTTTCAACCGCAATCGACTTAGGGCAAGCGGAGGATGATGCCTAGAAGCAGAACGCCCGTAGTACTTCGCGTACCCGATCTGAGCAACTTAACGCCAGATCAGCGTGAAATGTTGGACTGTCGCATCGCCGATGTGATGAATTCATATTCTCGTTTCCAATGGAGGAAACAAATGACGAACAGGAACGAAGCATGAACGCACTTCCGACCTCGGGCGATGCTTGCTGCGACCCCCTGGGAGAAGGTGTATAGTTAGGGTATGAAGGTATTGGCTATACTGCTGGTAACACTGGCATCGATGATCGTCGGATGCTCACTTGCTGCGGATGTCACACCACCACCCGCCGAAGAAATTGCGACGACTATGGTGGCCGCCACTGCGGAGCTCGAGAGTGCTGTCGCTGTCGCTTTGCAGGAAACGCAACCAGCTCAACCATCTGAAACATCCAATCCCACTGAAACTCCGGCTGCAACACACACAGCCGGGGCAACACATACCGTCACTGCAACACATACCGCTACAAACACACCAAAAATCGCTGTAACACCAACGAGTACTACACTACCAGTAATCTCTAGTACTCAACCCGCAACACCTGCAAAATTACAGGCCTCAAATGAATTAGAGCTTGGCATTGGAGGCCTAGTACGAAACCTCGAGGAATGGGCCACCAGGGAAATTGTGCAATTCTATACGTCATCGCATATAGAAATCAGCACACTACAGTTTGTGTCTAAATACCGATCACGTGCCGGACACGACTACTCAGGCTCTTTTGGTGGATGTTCATCAAACAAACACTATTTCCATCCACTCGATTTTTACGAAGTGGCATTAAGTACTCCTATCTATTCTGCAGCTGATGGGGTATTTCTGTATATTCAGGAGGAAACCGGTATATATGCCGAGGATTGGAAGACAAACTATGCAGAAATAACCGGTAAACAATGGCCAGAAGACCTTAAGGAATATCAATTGTTCTTTCGACCAGATGAAGCACCGAATTTGTGGATACGCTATCACCACCTTACACCGATCGACGAGATGTTTGATCATGTTATTGTTGTTGAGGGTAATAACATGATGATGCAAAGGGAGCGGCCTAAATTACCCGGTTTCCGCGTCCAGGCAGGAGACTTAATAGCACATGGTCTAGGGGAGATATCAATTGAACAGCACCTTGATGGCACGGGAATCCCTTCTCCCTGCACCTCAGCTCATGTCCGTTCGACGAGGGGATACCTGCCCGGGTGTTTAGCAACAACCAGATTCCTGTCGATCTTCGACTACATGACGGACGAAGTGTTCGCCCAGTACAAGAAACTCGCCGATGTGGAGCGCGCGGATTTCATTATTACAGAAGAGGAATTAGCGAAGAGCCCTTACACCTGTACCGGAGAATTCTTCGATGACAAAGGCAATACTCCTGACTCCGACACCTATGTGTTGCTGCAAGGCACTCGTGGCGGTTCGCCGTCTAACCTAATTGACGGAAATCTATCGTCCGCCGACTCTGTGGGAGAATTGGTTGCCTCATTCAATGGTTTTGGTAATGGAAACCATGGTCCTTTTGACGTCAGTCCTGGCGACATCATAGTCATCCAATCAGATGGAGGACCGCTTATGGTACAAATCAATGGTGATGGCGAGAGTCGCCAAGTGTATTCCCGGCCAGAAGGAAGCGGAAGCGGAGACTATGAGACGCTGTTGCCAATTTCGGGTCCGGTGTCTGTAGAATTGACTGCTCCTGAACCAGTAAAATGGCAGGTAATTATTGTAAGGATCAATTGAAGAATACTCTGTAGGCAAACGGTTTGGACAAGCGATAGTCTACGAAAATATACTTTCGAATGCGCTCTACTTTACCCCGCAAAAGAATACGTCGCAAGCCGGGAGGTGCAGCATGAACGCGCTTCCGACCACGGGCGAACTATTCGCCACTAATCAGGTATCACCAGAGACAGAACGCTATTACAAGTACCAACTGCGTAGTTTTGAAAATTGGGTTTGGTTATGTAATTCTAGTATCAGAGCTTGGCGGGAACTGCAAACGCTGAGGCGTGCAGCGGCTGTTGATGATGTCGCGACGCATAAGGTATTGCAGGTTTACGACGAAGACAACTCTAGTTAATTACTCGCCAAG
>JAKUPR010000077.1 GCA_022450585.1 Anaerolineales bacterium
ACTGATGTTGAGATCGATGCTGGGTGGTTACTTGAGGAATCTCGTAACAAGATTGAATTGGACGCATCACCAGAGGAAATCGATGCCCTGTTAAAGCTTGCCAGAGAGCATGGTGTAAGGGTGGCGGCTCTAGGTGCTGGGGCCGGGGTGGCGTTGCACGGAGATACCATAAACGACAATTCGGATGAAATAATGCGTGCCATCGACCTTGCAGATGCACTGGGGTCTCCTGTCATTCGGGTATTTACCGAGCATGATTTCAATCATTCGAAACACTATGTTCTGCATACTGACCAAGTTACCGATGCTCTATATGATGTCTTGGGGGTTGCGTTTAACACTATTGGGAAATACGCACAAGAAAAAGGTGTATTAGTTGGGATCGAAAATCATGGCGGCAGTTCGGCAACGGGCGCGAGTCTCAGGAGGCTGCTTGATATGGTGCCTTTCAACTCGGTTGGTGTGACATTTGATCCGGCTAATTTTGCGATTGCTGGAGAGGATCCATATCAGGCCCTGCGGCTTTTAGAAGATCGTATAGTGTATACACATTGGAAGGATATACATCATACTGACAAAGGTCTAGGGTATTGTGCTTTCGGCAATGGAGAAATCGACTGGAATCCTATTGTTGCTCGTCTCTTGGACAAGTTCGATGGACTTTGGGCAATCGAATTTGAGCGTAAGGATGACAGTAGTATTGAAACCCTAAAATCTGGAACACTGGAAAGTATGGATAATCTACGGACAATAATTGAAAATGCATAAAATCAAACGAATCAGTCATGTCGGGTTGACAGTGCCTGATGTTGAGGCAAATGTCGACTTCTACGAAAACATCGTAGGATTGGAGATATCTGCACGTGTGGATGGAGCGGCTTTCTTGCGTTGTAATGAGGATCATCACTGCTTGGCGCTCTATCCCGGTGAAACACGGGGTTTGCATCACCTGGGCCTAGAAGTTCACGATCAGGAAGCTCTGCAAGTGGCTCATAAAGAGTTACTTAAGTCTGGAGTAACACCTGAGACACATGAGTACGTGGAGCCGGGTCATGGCGAGGCGAGATTTTATCGTGATCCAGATGGCCATCTTATTGAACTTTCGTATGGTATGGAAACCGTTAGTGCTCCGCTTAAGCCTAGGGAAATACGGCCGCTGCAGTATGGGCACATTACAATTATGACAATCGATCTGGCACGGGCTTTAGAATTTTACGTTGGTGTATTAGGTTTTCGTATTTCCGATACAGTCGATGGTGCGGTGGCGTGGCTGCGCTGCAATCAAGAGCATCACGGGGTCGCTTTCCTGAGTTCCAATTTGAACAAAGTCAACCATTATGCGTATGATTTGACTGGTTGGGAGGATATGAAGAGATTGTGTGATCATCTTTGGCGCAACAATGTGCCAATAATCTATGGTCCAAGCAGGCACGGTCCAGGAAACAATTTGTTTATCTATATTCCGGATCCTGCTGGCAATATTGTTGAAATGACTACTGAGTTGGCTCAGATCTGGGATGAAGAGAGTTATCAGTATTTGAATTGGGATAATTCTCCAGGAACTGTGGATATATGGCGGGGATTGTCTCAGCCTGATTACATGCTTGCCGGTGATGGGCGTGACCCCAATGATTGGTCGGCAGGTTCAGCAGTAATAGGGCAGGGATGGTATGTGCCAGAGTTTGAAGAATTTGTTGCTATGGATCCAGATGCGAAGGTTATTGCTCCAACAGCGATGAGTCCTGAATTATGCATAGAGATTCCACAATTTACTCTTGGTTTCGACAATCCACTAGATCATGTCAAGGCCATGGTTTCTAGTGAGCGACGCTATCCAACAGGGCGTGGACTCTCGGTTGCGGCTGATATAGCAGTGGAGGTAAATGGTACTGACCCTAATCCTTTTGGGGCTGATCCCGATGACCCGCGTTTGGCCAGCGGATCCATTGGTTTGATAGATGACTCTACCGGGGTTGTCATTAACTTCGAGATTTCTAATGGCCGTGTGTTGGCTTTAAGGGAGGTTTTCCGGGTTACCACCCCTGCTGGTGACACTGGTGCGATATTGCCTATGGCGGACCCAACCCACTTGGATTTGGAGATTGATCCGGGGTCATGGCATCGATATGAGATTCGCTATTCGCCTGGCGATGACAATTGGCTGCGGCCTGGACCTGATAGTGTGCAGTGGTTGGTGGACAACCAAATTGTACATGAGGTCAACTGGGTTGCGACTGTAGATCCCCCAGGATCTCCAATCATAAAACCCGCTCGCTTCCGTGTGAACCTATCCATATTTACTTTGCTGGACGATTTGCCGGATGGCCGTGGAGGCACTTTGGATGGTCTTGATCCGGATTACGAAAACACTACTTTTGGCCAGGGGGTTACGGCAAGATGGCGCAACGTGGAGGTGCTCGAATTTGGACAACAACGGCACCTTGAGTAGTATTTCAATATCTAACCGTCATCACGTGGATGTCGAGATGTAGGTTGTTCTCGGAGAGCAAAGTTTGTCTGATTCAATTGAGTTGTGTGTTCTAACCTAAATGAGGAGAGGAGGAGCTATGGAAAAACCTAAAGTGTTCGTTTCTAGACGCATTCCTGTAGATGGTTTAGATAGAATCATTGAATTGGGTGATGTCGAGCTTTGGGAAGAGGATTTGGAGCCCTCCTACGACGTCTTGTTGGAAAAGGTTGTTGGTGCAGATGGGCTGGTGTGCTTACTGACTGACAGAATCGATGATCAACTCATGGATGCTGCTGGTGATCAGCTGAGGGTAATAAGCCAGATGGCAGTGGGTTTTGACAACATAGATACCAAGGCGGCAACTGAGAGAGGCATTGCGGTTGGTCACACTCCTGGTGTACTAACAGATACTACTGCGGACTTTGCGTTTACATTGCTGATGGCGGCTGCGCGCCGAGTTGCGGAGGGAGCGCGGTACGTACAAGAGGGGCACTGGAAGACATGGGGACCAACTCTACTGATGGGATATGACGTGTATGGGTCTACTCTGGGCTTAGTAGGATCTGGACGAATTGGACAGGCGGTAGCGAGGCGTGCATCAGGGTTTAACATGCGTATATTGTGTTACGATCCGTTTGTTGACGAGGATGTAATAACCGCGTTTGGAGCAGAAAGCACAAGTCTTGAGAACGTATTGTCCGAGTCCGATTTTGTCTCCTTACATGTTCCGCTGACGCGCGAGACCCGACATATGATAGGCGCAAGCCAGTTCAGGGATATGAAATCTACGTGTGTGCTTGTCAATACTTCTCGAGGACCGGTTGTCGATACAGAGGCTTTATACCATGCACTAAAAGACGGTGAGATAGCGTATGCCGCCTTGGATGTTACTGAACCCGAGCCTATTCCTTTTGGAGACCCCATCTTGACGTTGGATAACTGTCTGATTGTCCCGCATATTGCTAGTTCAAGTATCGCAACTCGCACGCAAATGTCGACAATGGTAGCTGATAATCTTGCTGCTGGATTGAAGGGTGAAGTATTACCTTACTGTGCTAACCCGGAGATTTACGGGTAACAAAGTGATGGGTGAGCGTATTCTAAAATGGGGATTGTTAGGTACCGCACGTATAAACGCAGACCTCATACCGCCTGTGCGGGATTCAGAACGGCACGATGTTGTGGCAGTTGCAAGTCGTACAAAGGAAGGGGCCGAATCCTATGCGCGCGAGTGGAATATTAAGAGTGCTCACGGAAGTTATGAGTCACTATTAGCCGATTCTGATGTTGATGTTGTTTACAACTCATTACCAAATGGATTGCACGCGGAGTGGTGTGTCAAGGCCGCGCTGGCCGGAAAACACGTACTGTGCGAAAAACCCATGGCACTGACGTTACAACAAATGGACGAAATACAAGACGCAGCGGAAAGTTCCGGTGTAATTGTAACTGAAGCATTCATGTATCGACATCATGAACAAACCCTTCAGGTTAAGGCGCTAATGGACGGAGGTGCTGTTGGGCAGCTGCGAGTTTTACAAGGTCAATACGGTTTCAACATAGGTGATGGATATGACGTGCGTTTGGATGCTGCACTTGGTGGGGGATGTATGTGGGATATGGGTTGTTATCCGGTTAGCTATGCCCGTTACATGGTGGGTACGGAACCGCAAGAAGTGTTCGGATGGGGGTGGGTAGGAGCATCTGGCGTCGAAGAAATGTTTGTAGGCCAAATGCGGTTTCAGAACGATATATTCGCCCAGTTTACCACCGGATTTCGTATGCCCAAACTGGTTGTTCAAGAAATTATGGGTGATCAAGGAATGCTACGTGTATCAAATGTGATTCGGGCATCTGAAGGTGACACTGTTACGATTAGTTGCCCCACATTGGCGGGTGACGGTGAAGTACAAAGTTTTAGCTTTCCCAATAGACACGTTTTTAGTGATGAAATCGAAGATTTAGGTGATGCTGTTTTGCATGGCAAAGAGCCTCGCGTGAGTCTTTCGGACAGCCGCAACAATCTCGCGTCCATTTTGGCGCTTCTAGAATCCTCACGTACTGGACAGCCGATTGTATTGAGAGGATGACGAAAGAAACATGACGGAATTGTCAATGGTACGATGGGGAATCCTTTCAACAGCTGCGATCAATAGGGCCATCATCCCCGCGATAGCTATGTCTCCACGAAGTGAATTGATCGCTGTCGCCAGTCGAACACAAGAGAAGGTCGA
>JAKUPR010000078.1 GCA_022450585.1 Anaerolineales bacterium
TGGTTCACGTTTGATTACGTGGCCTGCTTCAGTTAAGTGGGCTGGTGCTGCTGCTCCGACTTTGACGACTACTGCTGACCGGTTTGATGTTCTGGCGTTTTCTACTGTTGATGGTGGGACTCGCTGGTTTGGGTTTGTAGCTGGTCAAGACTTCCAGTAAGGAGTTTCAATGCCTTTTGGGGCTTCTAAAGCAGCGATCTTAGGTGCCTCCGGCGGCGGTGTTTCTTACGACCCTGCCTATACGTGGATTGCTGACATAATGACAACGAACAGCACAACAAGTACTGTTTCGTTTACAAGCATTCCTCAGACCTATCATGCTTTGCATTTGGTAGGTAACTGCAATATCACTAATAGTGCTTATGCTTTGTTTCGTTTAAGAAGCACAAGCGCAGAATATTTTGGTTGTGGAGTAGAACTTGGTTCTTACAGTAGTTCCGCTGGCCCATATACTGCTGCTTGGAATAGTGCTAGTAGTACTAACTATGCCTATTTTGGGGGGTACAGCACAGATACCTCTATGGCTAACGAAATCGGTGGTCAATGTATAGAAATGTGGCTTCCCGGTTATTCGAATACGGATAAACCAAAAACAATGTGGACAAAATGGTATGACCCTTCCGATTCGTCGTGGTACGGAAACATGGCTACTGAAGAATTAGTTAGACTCGAAGCTAATGCTGCTATAGACCAGATTGATATGTTCAATTCGTCCAATTATTGGTACACCGATTCTATGTGGACATTATATGGAGTGGGGACGGCAAGTTAATGAGCGGCGCAGATGTTATTGCGGCTAGCAATTTTGCTGGTAGTACAACAAGTCTTTCTTTTACGGGTATTCCACAGACTTATAAAACTATAAGAGTCGTAGCAAATTTTTTGACTGACTCGTCTACCGGCGCTGGCTATGGTACGCAAGGTTTGTATATGCGTATGAATGGCGAAACCGGATCTGCTTATTACAACGCATATTTAGCGGTACAAGGATCTTCATGGGTAAGTGGATCAGCTACAGATGACAATACGTTGGGGACGTATGGTTGGATTTGCAATATCGACGGTGATACTGGTTCTGTTTCTAGTCACGATCCCATTATTTTAGACATAATGAACTATTCAGCTAATGAGCCTACTGTTTGGCAAGGATTTGGTGGCCGCTGTAAAAGCTCTGGCTATAGCGGAGATATGAGATGGATAACTGGCGGTGTAGCACAACCCGGAGGATCGTGGGGTATTACCTCGATAGAGTTTTATGCTTCTAACGTGAACATGGATTCTAATTCTCGGGTAACTCTTATCGGATTGGCTGACTCATAATGGCTGTATATGAACTTGTGGGTACTGCAACAGTAAGTGGGAACGCAACTCATTCAGTGAGTTTTACAAGTATTTCCACTAGTGATGATTGGAAAACTTTTCAACTTTTTGGTTATTGCAACAACTACAACACAACTGCGTCTGGTTCTGCGTCGCTTTATATCCAACTAAATAGCACTAGCACTAACTATGCCTATGCAGGGCTAGTTTCAAGTGGTTCTACTTTGTCTAGTGGCAAATGGAGAAATGGCGGCTATGCACAATCTTGGTATAACGGGCAAGGTTGTTTGCAGGCGACTCAGCATTGGGTTGATACTGGCGGAGATTGGACAAATGGTAAAGGCACAATGTCTTGGACTTTCCCATTGGCAGGAGCTACCCCTATAAAAAATGTTGGTGTAGGTCTTAGCACAAGTGGTGCGCCAAGAAACACATCCAATGGTGGCTTTGAAACTTCTTTCGGTGCGTGCGATAACACTGATGCCTTAACAACTGTCAATGTAAAATGTGGGTCTGTTTCCGAATACTTCGGTGACGGTTCCCATTTTGAACTTTACGCGATCAAGGATACCAATGACTGAGCTTAGAAAATTAATTGTTGATTGTTCAACAGGTGAGACAACGTTACGAGAGTTTACGGCAGAAGAAATCGCTGAAGCTGAAGCTGTTGCTGCGGATATTGCAGAACGAGAAGCCGCTGAGAAAGCAGCCGCTGAGAAAACTGCTGCGGATAAAGAGTCAGGTAATCAGAAACTTAAAGATCTTGGTTTAACTGACGACGAAATCGCCGCACTCACTAGCTGAGGATTGTTATGCCGTTCGGATCGAGTAAAGCCACAATCTTAGGAGCCGCCGGAGCAGGCAAATTTGAACTGTCTGGTGGTACCGAAACAGAAACTGGTGGTTACAAGTATTACACTTTTAATTCGACTGGGACTCTAACTGTTACTGGTGAAGGCGAAGTAGATCTTTTAATGGTCGCTGGCGGCGGCGGTGGCGGAGGCCAATTTAGCTACAATGGCAGCGCTCCGGGTGGTGCTGGTGGTTACCGTACCTTTGATGACACCACCATATATGAAGGGACTTACACTATAACTGTCGGCGCTGGTGGCGCTGCTGGTGGCAACGAAGCACGAGGCAGCAAAGGATCAAATACTACTGTTAATCAAACTACAGGATCAGGTTGGACAAATCTTTCCTGCACCGGGGGCGGTGGCGGTGGTGTAGCGATGAACCCTGCGGCTCAGACAGGTGGTTCAGCGAGCGGCACCGCTTTCTATCAAGGCAACTGGCATAGCTCCGGTGCGTCTGGCAACGAAGGCGGCTACACGCCAGCCGAAGGCAACGACTCTCAAAGTTCAAGTGCTTGGAACATAGCCGGTGGTGGTGGCGCTGGGTCAGATGGCGGTAATGGTATGTCTAGCGAAACTTGGGGCGGCGATGGCTCAACTTGGCACGATGGTGTTGCCAGAGGAGGAGGAGGCTCCGATTACCAAACAAGTAATGGCTATCTAGCTGGCGGTGGTGGCGGAGGCCGAGATGACGGAGTAGCCAATACTGGTGGTGGTGCTGCCGGAAGGCGAGGACCGAGTGCTGCTGATGGTGGCTCAGGTGTTGTGATAGTTAGAGTGGCGGTTTAGTCATGGCTCATTTTGCAAAGATTGAAAACGGTGTTGTTCAAGAAATATTGGTTGTTCCTGACGAGCAAGAAAATCGGGGACAAGAGTTTCTTGCAAACGATTGTGGTTTAGGTGGGAGATGGGTTCAGTGTTCTTACAATCACAACATTCGGAAAAAATTTCCGGGTATTGGGAATCTTTTTATAGAAGATAATGCGTTATATCCACTTGGAGCTTTTGTACATCCTGCACCTTTCCCATCGTGGACGTTAGATGATGACCTTGAATGGCAACCACCTACTCCGATGCCTGAAGGCTCATGGACTGACAAGTTGCCCGGAATTTTAGGACCAGATCATCCAGACATGGAAGAAAGTCCTTACCGTTGGGATGAAGAATCTTTATCTTGGGTTTTGATTGCAGACAATCCTCCATTCACAACTGAACCTACTTCGCCTGATGCAGTAGAGGTTCACACAGTGATGTACACCGATCCTTCAAATTGATGAAACTCGTAGACGCACCCGGTAAAGCAAATACCGGACGGCCACTTAAACCATTCGGCATAGTTGTCCACCACACAGCTTCAAACCGCAACGCAGACCCCGACAACGTGGTCGCAATGTGTGTTCGAGGAGTCAACAAGGTACCCGGACCTCTATACAACTACCTCATAAAACGTGATGGCACCATTGTCAAGTTGACTGCGGAGAACGTGAAAGCTAACCATGCTGGCCGTGGCTTACAGTCAGTGTTGACACGGATGCAGCAGAACAATCCAGTATTAGGGGACGCTACAAGCCCCGGTAAGATCAGCGCTAACTCTCGTTTAATAGGTGTTTCAATTATTAATGACGGGTTAGGGGAAGATGTACCCGAGACACAAATGGAGGCACTTGTAAATTTGTGCGCTTTTCTGTGCGAGGGACACAATTGGAATCCCGACTGTGCTGTGATAGGCCACAAGGAATGGACCTCACGCAAAGTAGATCCTTTATTCTCGATGAGTGAACTTCGAGGAATGATTCAACGCCGCATGGTTACAACCATTCCTGCAATGACTTTACCTAAAGAACCAGAGGATGGGCTTGTTCCGTTTCCGGGAACATTACGCAAAGGCTCACGTAGCCAAGCAGTTGTCCATGTTCAACGAGTAGTAGGAGCTTTAGCCGACGGAATATTTGGGCGTGGTACACTCGCCAAAGTAAAACAATGGCAGCGAGTCAAAGGGCTTGTTGCAGATGGCGTAGTTGGTCCAAAGACTTGGGCGGCTATGCAGATACGGAGACAAGAAGTTGTTCAACCAGCGTTTTATTAAAGACAGTTTAGAACGTGCCGTCGCTACCTTCGCTCAGGCGTGGGTTGCAGCTATGGCAGTTCCCGGTCCAGATTGGATGGACGCATTAAACGTTGCCGGAGTTGCGGCCCTTGTAGCTATTGGTAAAGCTGTTGCAGCCAGAAAAGTGGGTGATCCCGAAACGGCATCAGTTACCGGTTAGAAAGATGAGGCTGTTCGGTGCCGCTCCCTGCTGTCAATCCGTACAACAAAGATGAGATTGAGTATCAAGAGCCGGGGTTCGACTACGCCCCGAAATATCCGGGCAGCTACGATTACAACGAAAGCGGCATCCAATATCGGGAAGCCAACTTTCCTTATACGAAACGTGATGCGACTGTATCCGTCAGCAC
>JAKUPR010000079.1 GCA_022450585.1 Anaerolineales bacterium
TTAGCTTCGGCGCCATTTTCAATATATATTCTAGGGAAACAACCAACTGATCCAAATCACCATCAGTGAAGCACGGCACCGGCATAACTGTGTCAGATGCAAACAACACGCCGTCCTCTTCAACAAGTACCGTAATCACGTCCACGCTGTGCCCGGGACAGTGCTCAAGAACCAGTGTCTTACCCCCCACATGAATTTTCAATTCACCCGAGTCAAAAACTATTGCAGGGAGTGTAATGCGAACATCCACAAGATCTGAATTTTCAGCTTGCGCCGCGATCAAACCTTGCCTCCCAAGTGTATCAATCAAATTCCGACAGAGAGAGTGGGAAAGAATCTGAGCCTCAGGAAACATCCAGTTGCCATAGAAATGGTCAGCGTGATAGTGCGTATTGATTACATATCGCACGCGCGACGAAAGTTTTCCTTCGACAAATTTCTTTAGCTCCAGAGTCTCCGACGGGTAGGGCAGCGTGTCAATCAACACAGCTCCTTCTGGAGTGTTAATCACGCCCGCCGTCACTTGAGCGTAAAGTTCACTCGTGAAGACATAAATGTCATCTGAAACTCTTTCTATCTGTATCACATCTTACCTTGGGAAGGAAAGTATAGGAGGAGAATAGCACAGCTGCCATCTCTATGTCAAGAACACGAGACAAACAGGCGGACGAAAGCTGTTTGTCTGCTCAAATGCACCCCACCGTGTCGTGTAGCCGTTTCGGTTTTGCGCCTGCTCTTGCAGGCGGGGCTCCTTGCTCACTGCTCTGCCTTGGCTAATGACCCAACTGCGGCCCTTACGTACCTATCGCATCACAGCAATGACTTAGCGCCCATTTAGTTTGTGTTGGCCCAAAACATTGTACGGTATCACGAACACAGCAGGGGGCCAAGTAGATGCTATCACGAAGCGAATATTCTATCAAGTCGTGGCAGAATTTTCTTATGTTTTTCCTTCATCAACTGTGCTGATGTGCAATTCAGACAGCTGTTCAGCATCGACTACAGACGGTGCGCCGGACAGCAGGTCCATCGCCTGCTGGGACTTAGGAAAAGCTATCACTTCGCGAATGTTGGCCTCGTCCGCAAGAAGCATTACCAGACGGTCAATACCCACTGCAATACCCCCATGAGGAGGTGTTCCATACTCAAAGGCATCCAACATGTGCCCAAAACGTTCTCTAGCTACATCATCCTGCAAACCAATAAGACGGAAAACCTGCTGCTGCATCTCGCGCTGGTGAATCCGAATGGAACCGCCTGCCAGCTCGTATCCATTACATACCATATCATACTGTGCACCACGGACCCCGCCAGGATCTGACAACAGCCTCGAAACATCCGAAGGCGCCGGCGCCGTAAAAAGATGATGGCTCGGGTCCCAGCGATGCTCATTTTCATCCCAATTGAAGAGCGGGAAGTCGACAACCCAACAACAAGCAAGCACATTGTCATCGAAAAGCTCTAGACGCTTGCCAAATTCCAGACGCAATCTCCCCATAACCTCATTCGCAACATGTGCCTTGTCCGCCACAAATAAAAGCAAATCACCGGGACGCGCATGCATTCGTCCAAGTAAAGCCTCCAAAATTCCTTCCGACAGATATTTGGCAAAGGAAGAGCGGTCAACTTTACCGTCAGACCCAATAGATGCCCATGCCAAACCGCCAGCGCCATGTTGTTTCGCAAACTCAGCAAGATCATCTATTTGACGCCGGCTGTATCCACCACATTCTGTAGCATTAAGACCCTTCACAATCTCAGACTGAGAAAAGATGCGAAAGTCACTCTCAACCACTAGGTCGGTTACTTCCCTCAACTCGAGACCGAACCTCAAATCCGGACGGTCAGTGCCAAAACGATTGAGGGCCTCTTCTACACTGATGCGTGGCCAGGGCGTATCCTGAAGCTTCTTTTCCGACACTGCTTCGAACAAGGCTGTTGTTAAGGTCTCGATTAATTCCATAACGTCTTCCTGCTCGACGAAAGACATTTCTAGATCCAATTGCGTAAACTCGGGTTGCCGGTCTCCACGCTGGTCTTCGTCACGAAAACAACGCGCAATCTGGAAATAACGTTCCATCCCACCTACCATAAGCAACTGTTTTAGCTGCTGTGGAGACTGAGGTAATGCATAGAATTTACCAGGATGCACTCGGCTGGGTACCAAGTAATCGCGCGCACCCTCTGGGGTGGTCTTAAAAAGAATAGGGGTTTCCACTTCCACAAATCCCTTGTCGGAAAGATACTTACGAATAAATGCCACTACTTCATGGCGGAGCTGCAGATTTCGCGACATGCGCATACGGCGCAGGTCCAGATATCTGTATTTCAAGCGCAGGGACTCATCTACGGCAGAGGAATTATTGATATCAAAAGGTGGGGTCTTTGCTACATTCAATGTTTCCACTGACTGGGCTAGCACTTCAATTTCTCCACTAGCAATCTCAGGATTGACAGCGCCTGCTGGGCGCTCGCAAACCATGCCAGTCACCTGTAGTACATACTCATTTCGCGCAGATGCCATAACATGATGGGCTCGTTGATGGTCTGGATCCGAGACAATCTGGACCAACCCGGAGCGATCACGAAGCTCTATGAAAGTAAGTCCTCCGTGATCACGTCGGCGATGTACCCACCCAGCAAGAGTAACCTCCTTACCGATGTGTTCTCGCAGTAATTCCCCGCAATTATGGGTCTTTAACATTTGCTACATCTCCATCTCAACAAAAAACCGCCCGTACAAGCGATTGAGTGCCTGACATTTCAATTTCCGATGCGCCTACCCCAGTGCCATATCTGGTTTGGGCGCGATTATAACATTTGCAAGAATCTCGGTCAATCTACCTCCAATAGATGGATTACTTAAGAATTTGCGCAAGGAACTTTTTCGTCCGTTCACGCTGGGGATGATCAAAAATCTGTTCAGGAGTGCCCTGCTCAACTACCCTGCCTTCGTCGAAAAACACTAAGCGGTCACATACCTCACGCGCAAATCCCATTTCATGAGTAACCACGAGCATTGTCATACCGGATTCAGCCAGCTCGGTCATCACATCAAGGACTTCCTTGATCATCTCTGGGTCAAGTGCTGAAGTAGGCTCGTCAAAAAGCATAATCTTTGGACGCATAGCAAGCGCCCGAGCGATGGCAACACGCTGCTGCTGACCTCCGGAAAGCTGCTGAGGGTATTTATCCGCCTGTTCCGGAATACCGACACGCTCCAGTAATTGAATTGCTGTTTTCTCTACCTCATCTTTCGACCACCTGCGCACCTGAAGCGGCGCAAGAATGATATTGCGAAAGACGGTAAGATGTGGAAACAGGTTGAAAGACTGGAAAACCATACCGATGTCCCGCCTGATACGGGAAACGTCCTTGAGACTGTCCGTAAGTTCGATACCATCCACGATTATCTGCCCGCGCTGGTATTCCTCCAGAAGATTTATTGTTCGGATAAACGTCGATTTTCCCGATCCGGACGGCCCGAATATTACAATTTTCTCGCCCTTCTTCACCTCCATGTTTATTCCTTTCAGGACATGAAAGTCGCCAAACCATTTGTGTACATCACGCACAACAATGATGGATTCTCCGTAATTGCTTTCAGATGGCTTCCGATGACTCATTTCGCCGCCTCTTACAAATATTTACTCATGACAGTGACTAAAGGCCCTGATTGTGCTGTGATTTAGATCTTTCTACCACTAAACTCTATAGAAGCTCGTGCACTAGTCGTCATCAAACCCAGGTAACCCGAGGACGATACCGAACTCACATAACCATACTTTACTCAATCCACTCAAGTTCGTGTGTGCCTATTCGCACAACATCTCCCTCGCGAATTCCCTGCCGATGCAAGGCAGCGCGAATCCCAAGAGACTCTAAAATACGTTGGAAACGCAGCACAGCATCGTCATATTCCCAATAAGTCATCTGGGCGGCTCTCTCGATACGAACACCCGAAACCCGAAGAACGCCATCCTCCTCACGCCTGATTTCAAAATCAGTAGAGTCAGATTCCGGTCTGTACACAGGCATCTCGTCCGTCAATTGGATGATGGGAGTTTCATCAATCATCTTAGCAGTTTGCTGGAGCAAAAACCTTGTGCCTTGACCAGCAATAGCTGAAACAGCATATAGGTCACACCCCACCCGAGAAAACTTGTCCTTCAGCGCCGGCACACGAGAAGCAACTTCCGGGAGGTCGATTTTGTTTACCGCAACAACTTGCGGCTTGACGGCTAACTCATCATCAAAGAGTGCCAACTCTGACTGAATTTTCTTAAAGTCTTCTAAAGGATTTGTGGATAGACCATCTAGCAAATGGATTAACACACGCGTACGCTGCACATGGCGCAGGAATGAAGCTCCCAAACCCGTCCCAGCGTGAGCACCTTCAATTAGACCAGGTATATCGGCCAGTACAAGCGTACGATAATCACCAAGGTCAGAAACACCTAAGTTCGGTGCCAATGTGGTAAATGGGTAGTCAGCTATTTTTGGGCGCGCTGCGCTGACCGCCGCCAAGAAAGTTGATTTTCCTGCATTAGGTACCCCAACGATGCCAACATCATCTATAAGGCGCAACTCA
>JAKUPR010000008.1:0-22310 GCA_022450585.1 Anaerolineales bacterium
CAAACCACCGTGTTTGTAAGACCGCAGGAAGACCACCTGCTTGATAGGCGACCAGGTGTAAGCACAGTAATGTGTGAGCCTAGGCGTACTAATGGTCGAGAGGCTTCACTAACAGCATGGTGCGGAGAACTTGAAGCTTGTTTCAGATTTATGAATTTGCAACTCTATTCGTTTATGAAGGAGAGAAAATACCTCTTGGTGATTGGAGCAGTGGGGGTACACCCGGTCCCCTCCCGAACCCGGAAGTTAAGCCCGCTAGCGCCGATGGTACTTGGCTGGAGACGGCCCGGGAGAGTAGGTCATTGCCAAGGGGTTTTCTATTTTCTTTCTGTGTGCTGTGTAGTGCCAGTATCTGATTCTGATTAGTTGACACTACCATATGTTACCTAAAAACCAACCTGCTGTATGCCTTTTAATTGCAGGCGCTTCCGTGTTTCTGTAGGAGTGGCTATATCGAGTGACAAATCCTCAAGGACGCGCTTGATTTTTTTGACCTGGTCTGCGTTGGATTTGGCTAGCCGACCTTTGCTAAGATAAAGCGAATCTTCAAGTCCTACTCTCACATTCCCACCAAGTATAGCTCCACTGGTAGCAAAGCTGAATTGATGACGTCCGGCAGCTAAGATAGACCACTCATAGTTTTGTTCCCCAAATAGTTTGTTGGATATGCGTCGCATGTGCATTAGGTTCTCTATGTCGGCCCCGATGCCTCCAAGAACCCCAAAAATGGTCTGAATCAGAAATGGTGGCTTAACAAGTCCACGATCTATGAAGTGGGCCAAATTGTAGAGGTGACTTACATCATAACATTCAAATTCAAAACGGGATCCGCAATCTTCTCCAATCTTTTTCATCACCCATTCGATGTCCTCATAAGTATTCCTAAAGATAAAATCGCGAGTCATATTCAGATAAGCAGGTTCCCATTCATATTTCCATTTACGTTGCTTATTTAACATTGGGAATAGGCCAAAATTCATGGAGCCCATGTTAAGCGACACCATTTCTGGGGTGGCACGTAGTGCTCCAGCGCAGCGCTGTGCCAGGGTCATTCCATGTCCACCTCCGGTTGTGATATTTAGGACTGCGTCAGTCGATTCTTGTATTGCGGGCAGAAACTCCATATAAATATCCGCATCTGCTGTGGGTTTGCCGTCCTGTGGATCACGCGCATGTAAGTGAATGATTGAAGCGCCTGCTGCGGCTGCAGCTACCGCTTCATCTCTGATTTCTTTTGGTGTAATCGGAAGGTATTTCGACATTGTAGGAGTGTGAATTGCTCCAGTAACGGCGCAGGTGATAATGATGCTTTTTGGCATATAAATGCTCCTTGATGACTAGATGCAGATTACCACGATATCACATTTTGTGTCATTGTGGGAATTTTCTGGCAAAAGTACAGTTCTTCGGCGCAAGGATTTCTGCAGTTTCGTGACGCCTGTACTAATGAGGTGTTACATCGGATTAATGTGCTTGCTAACCCGGATAACTTCTTGGCTGCCCTAGTCATTCAGTCGAGATTAAACTATGATTGAGTCAAATCAATTAGCCGACATCATTGCAAATGTGTTCGAGTACCGAGGTTTTGTGTGGACTTGTAATTTCCTAATTTCTTGGGCACTAGGTGTGATTAGCTGAGAAAGGTGCGTAGGCTAGATGGTGTCGATATTGCTGAGATTCAATTGAAGTTCACTCTAGGACTTATGTTCTTGTTCAACATGGTATAGAATAGAGGCTTATCTAAGTATGGGTGTCTACTGAAACTTGAAAACAAAGAAACAGGTGGCGTCACACGCCATGCGGTTTGTGGGTTCTGGTACCACAATTGGGCTTGGCAGTGGCTCGACAATGTCATACTTCATTAGGGAGCTAGGGGGGCAACTGCGTTCAGGCACATTGCGCGATGTATTAGCAGTACCTACCTCTAAGCAGACTGCTCAACTGGCGTCATCTGAGGGTATTCCTCTAACTACTTTGGATGATCAACCTCAGCTTGATATAGCTATAGACGGTGCGGATGAAGTTGACGCTGACCTGAATTTGATAAAAGGTTTGGGTAAGGCGTTGTTACGTGAGAAGGTGGTGGCGAAGCATGCAAAGAGCTTAGTCATAATTGTTGACTCCAGTAAATTGGCTCCTATTTTGGGTACCCGCGTACCCTTACCCTTGGAGTTGGTGCCGTTCGCTGCGATTGCGCAGTTGCACTGGTTGCGTGGTCTGGGATGTCGGTCTGAACTCTGGAAAGATGAGGATAATGAGCCTCTACTAACCGACAATGGAAACTATCTGGCACGTTGTTGGTTCGAAGATGGAATTGTTGATCCGGATCTTTTGGCTGGTCATCTGGAAGGCCGTCCGGGAATTTTGGAGCATGGTCTTTTCCTGAATATGGCAAAATTGGTAGTTGTAGCTGATGAACATGGTGTGAGGGAGTTGGAACCATCTCGGTGAGCGGCAGTCTGATATGAGTGTTAGCCCGCCGCCAGGGGCGGGGAATGCATTGCGCGCGTGCCTATCCGTGATTGTCTTGATCCCGGGGTTGATGGCGTGCACGAACCGATTGGATAATCCGGAGCTTATCTCTACCCTGACAAACATTCCGAAAACAGTTGAGATACAACAGCCGACTCAGGCGGCCTCCATTTCTTTGCCAAGCGTGGTGGTGGATGGAGGGGTCGGGGAATTACTTGAAGTGCACGCTGGGCAGGTGCGAGTGGCTGCTCCTCCGTCTAGATACTCCATGTTCTGGGATTACAATGGCTCAGGCACCTTGGCTTTTGCGAGTTCTCCTTTTCAGAGCACTGACTCAGGGAAATTTTCTGTAAGCGATTTTTGGGTTTATGACTATCACAAAGATCAGTCAACTCTTTGGTTGGCATCGAATGTTGGTAGAGTGTTATGGGCTCCGGACACTCATTTTAGTAATCGACGCGCAGCCATAGCACTTTTTGATCCGCATATAGGTGATTTCTCACTTGTTGTTTCGACTAAACCCGGAGAAGCTGAGGTAGTGGCTGAATACGCCTCTTATGCCTTTTCTTGGGGGCCAGAGGGCAGGTATCTTGTATATGTCCGTCGGGCACCGCCAGCTGGTCTTTATCTGGTATCAGTAGATGGAGGTCAGGGTCGCAAAGTAAGTGACTTTGCGTATAGGGATGGTGGATGGTTGTTTGACGAACCACTATGGGTCCCAGGCCATGAGGTCTTAATTGTGGCTGAGAAAGGTGATCATCCCATAAGGGTTGTTTCGGTTGATGGGAATGATGAGTTCAATCCGGCGACATCTTATGGAGGCATGGTACTGGGTCCGCGTCCTGATGTAATGTTGTGGTCCAATGAGGGTAATCAATTGATACTTTCTGGGGAGTCTGGTTTTGCGGTGGAAACGTGGGTTCACCAGTTTAGCGAGGATTTACGTATAGTAATGAGTAGTCACCTTATTGCTGAGGCGACGTTGAAGGGATGGTATCAATCGGGGGAGAGTGTTTTGGTGCTTGGCCGGACGGGTATTGAAGTTCATGAATTGGCAGGATATTGATCAGTGAGATAACTGGTCCCAAGTTGGAGGGTAAAGTGAAATCGGTCAATCTAATTACATGGTCTGACTTTAAGCGGGTGGATATACGAGTGGGTATAATCGTGGCTGTGCGGTCTTTTCCGCAAGCTCGCAAACCGGCCTACCGTTTGGAGATTGATTTTGGCGCACTTGGGATAAAGAAAAGTTCTGCCCAAATAACTAACTATACGCCCGCTCAATTGCAGGGCAGTCAGGTGGTAGCGGTAGTGAATTTACCTCCCAAACAGGTGGGACCGGCGATTTCCGAGGTTTTGGTTTTAGGTGGCATCGATGCGGATGGGACAGTATGCTTGCTACGACCAGATCCTGATTGCGATTTGGGCAGTCAAGTGGCATAAGCGCCTGTAAATTCTAATTACCGATAAAGTAAAAGCCTGCGGTCCTTTGGACCGCAGGCTTTTTTTGTTTCATGCCCGGATTCGATCAACTGAACCTTAAAATTTATGAATTTGCGACTGGAAGCTTTTCTTGAATTATTCGCGAGAATTCGCAACGAGAACCCAATATGTGGGGATTGCATTGCTATGTATATGTTATATGGGGGTACAGACAGTATTTGAAAGGGACTGAATTTCAATTGTTGATCTAGATACAAGGCGGATATGGTGGATCGGACTTGTATATATGTGGGGGGGTATGCTATAAAAGTGGAAATCTGTGGGGGTAAGTGGATAATAGTGGAACGCCGTGGTCTCAGGCTCGGCGTTCGATAGATTAAGGTGATAAACGAACAAATGTTCTTAGGCGAATACTATCATACTCTTGATAACAAGGGGCGGATAACGATACCGGCAGTTTTCCGTAATCAGTTTACTGATGGTTGTGTACTCACACGTGGTTGGGAAGGTTATCTGATTATCTATAACAAGCAGGCTTTCATGCGCATGGTGCGCAAATCACAGGAACTGAGCCCTACTGTGCCAGAGCACAGAGTGCTGCAGCGCGTGATGTTTTCCAGTGCTCGCGAAGCACAATTTGACAAACTTGGGCGCGTGAATGTTCCTGCCTTTCTCAGGGGTTATGCAGGTTTAGATAAGGAGGTCGTCTTAGCTGGTGTTGGATCGTGGATTGAAGTTTGGAACCAACGTGATTGGGAATTGCAGTTGCAGAACGTGAACGATAGTGATGCTAATGCAGACCGCTTTGCGGCGCTCAATCTAGCTATGGGATCGGGTGGGCTTGCCGATGAGTGATTACTGTAGCGATTCCTTGTGGTTTTGAGTGTGCTTGAAACGCATCTTTGTGGAGAATCAAACACACGTTCCGGTTCTTTTCAGAGAAGTAATTGCAGGCCTACAACCGGAGCCAGGCGGTAAATATATAGATGGAACTGTTGGATCTGGAGGGCACTCTGCGGGAATTCTAACCGCCAGTGCTCCCACGGGATTGCTGTTGGGTTTAGACAAAGACGTCGATTCTGTGAAGGTGGCAAAGCGCCATCTGTCTGCATCAGGATCGCGGGCAACATTGATGCACGCGTCTTTTGCTGAGATGAAATCTTGTGCTCAATCTATCGGTTGGGAGATAGTGGATGGCATTCTATTAGACCTTGGGGTTTCGTCTCGGCAGCTTGAGGGAGATCAGCGTGGGTTTTCGTTCGTTCGTGACGGTCCGCTGGATATGCGTTTTGACCAGTCCACAGGGATCAGGGCATTTGAGATAGTAAACCGCTGGTCAGAAAGTGAGATTGCACATGTGCTTGCCGAGTTTGGAGAGGAGCACCAGAGCAAAAGAATTGCACGAGCTGTGGTTGAAGAACGCCCGATTGGCAGTACGCTGGAGCTCGCACGTTTGGTTGCTGACCAAAAGAGCCAAAAGAGAAGAAAAAGGCATCCGGCGACGAAGACGTTTCAGGCATTGCGAATGGCTGTCAATGGAGAACTGGAAGAACTTAGAGCTACGCTCCCGCTTGCGATAGATTTGCTTATGCCTGGTGGGAGGCTGGCCGTAATAGCCTTTCATTCTCTCGAAGACAGAATCGTGAAACAGTTGTTCCGGCGTGAAGCGCGGAACTGTGTTTGTCTACCGGAACAAATCGTGTGTATATGCGAACACCGCGCAAGTATTCGTGAGGTAGTGCGTCGGCCGACAAAGCCGACTGTTGAAGAGGTAAAGAGAAATATGCGCAGTCGAAGTGCTAAATTACGGGTAGTGGAAAAGCTGTAGAGCAATTAGGTCAAGGGAGGTAAAGGACATGGATAGACAATTTGTCTCACCGTTTTTGCGCATCTTGGTATTCGTTGCAATTGATTCTATGCTTGTTTTACTCATTCTACAGCAGTTGCATCTGGTGGGATGAGTTCTGACATACTCTGATTTGGGGGCGCCGATACAGGAGGTCCGTTTAGCAGTGGCATGTACCTTGCATTTAATCTTTAGTGCAATTAGGCGGTCCGAAGCCAACCCGGGGTTGGGCTTCGAGTGTTTTCCCCTTTTAGGGAGGTAATGATGGTTGCTAGGGCAAAAGATGGAGAGGAAGGTATTCACGAGGATACATTTGGGCGTGCTTTTCGTCAGGCTCCCTGGAGAAAGCACAGACAAATTCTAGCGCCTTTTGCAATGGCCTTGTTTGCTGCTGCTTTGTTTGGCACGGTCTACTTGGGAGAGACATCGCGTGCGGCCGTGACTGGTCGAAATGTGCAGCGCTTGCGTCGGCAAGTGGAGAAACTTGGTTTTGAAAATGATTTGCTGCGCGCACACATTGCCAGCGTGCAGTCAGCGGATTCCCTGATGGCAAGAGCACGCGAATTAGGTTATAAGCCGCTTCAAATTGATCAAATAGAGTTTATGGAGGTATCAGGTTTCTCTTTGCCGAGAAGTCCTGGGCAGCAGGCGCAGCCTCTGGAAAGTGATCATTCGGTGATTGGGATTTATGACGAGACTTTGGCGCACTGGTTTATGCGTCAGATCCCTAAGTGGGGCTTGATAAAAAGATAATATGCGCGGCGGGTCTTTCCACAACCGTCTGGGCATTGTCACATTCATTTTAGGTCTATGCACTCTGTTCGTTTTCCATAGATTAATTAGCATACAGTTTGATGCTAAGGCTGCTGAAATCGCTGATGGCGATCCAGGGATATTTGAAATGGTCCGACCACCGAGGGGTCGGATTCTTGATCGTGACGGTGATTTGTTAGCTACAAATACAGTTTATTACGAGCTTGGAATAGATTACGTGAGTCTCTCATTCGGGGACGAAAACCAGGATGGAGAGATCGACCAGATGGACCGACGTCTGGCTCTTGAAGATGTCGCTCTAGAGCTCTCACGAGCTCTAGATATGTCCTACGATAGTATTAAGACCATCATTCTTGACGATGTGGGTCCGAGTGGAGCAAGATTGGCGCACAAGAAACTGATTCCATACATGGATCACTACCTTGCACCTAATCTCGAACGTCAACTCCACCGTCTCCTAGAAGGTAGCTATGGGCCCCCTATCAGTTCTGAACTTGCAGAGCAGATTGGCGTGCTTCTAGATCATGATGGCGACCGTAACAGTAATTCTTCCTTGCCAGAACAATTGCAGATATTGATTGAAGGTTACGGCTCTGACCTCAGTAGAGATGTCCGTCAGCACCTTTGGGCTCTCCTTTCTGGTCGGTATTCTGAGAGACTTCGGTGCATTACTGTACGTCCCGTACTGTTGCGCACATATCCCAATGGCTCGTTGGCAGGGCATGTATTAGGTCTCGTTCTTTACAATCAGAAGGGCTATTACGGGGTCGAGGGCTACTATGACGACATTCTTGGTGGTGATACTGTCCGAACATTTAAATCAATTATTCCTCTGGACGTAGGCACTGAACTGAGGACGGAAACCAATGCAGATGTATATTTGACTGTTGACCGGGAAGTCCAGTTTCTGGCCGAACAGGTTCTTGCTGACGGAATTCACGAATTTGAAGCCAGTGGTGGAATGCTGTTGGTGGCAGATCCAAGTACGGGCGAAATTCTTGCAATAGCAGCAACACCAGGATTCGATCCAAATGACATCACGGCAGTGATATCTGATACGGAGAATGTAGGGCGCAACCCGGCTGTCAGCGAACAGTTTGAGCCTGGCTCCGTATTTAAGATTCTGACTATGGCGGCGGCGTTAGAATCCAGGGTTTTTTCACGTCACAGCACCTATTTCGATACTGGTAAATTTGAATATGGGGGCATTGTCGTTCAGAATTGGGATTACAAAGCACATGAAATTCAGGATATGACTGGACTGTTAGCGCACTCCCTAAATGTAGGCGCAGCCACACTCTCCACAACTCTTGGTCCACAACGTTACTACGATTTGTTGACGGCATTTGGAATTGGGAGGTTGACGCATGTAGATATTGCGGGCGAGGCGACGGGTCTTCTCAAGCGACCGGGCGATCCTGACTGGCATGATGCGGATTTAGCAACAAATTCGTTCGGGCAAGGTGTTGCTGTTACTGGGCTACAGTTGCTTACAGCAGTTTCTGCTGTGGCCAACGGTGGGGTGATCATGCAACCACATTTACTTCGCGAAATCCGTGAAGGAGACATGGTTTACACAGTGCAGCCGCAGGTATTGGGACGTCCTATTTCAGAGGATGTTGCACTAACACTTACTGAGATGTTGGCTACCAGTCTTGAGTCGGAGTCCTCTCTGGCCTTGGTTGATGGTTACCGACTGGCTGGTAAAACTGGTACAGCCCAGATTCCGATGCCCTATGGATATCATCCAGAGCATACCATGGCTTCCTTTATCGGTTGGGGTCCTTTGGAAGACCCTCAGTTCATCGTGTACGTAAAACTTGATGTTCCCATGCTCAGTCCGTGGGGATCTACGACCGCGGCACCGACGTTCTCCAAGATGGTGCAGCGCTTGGTGATTCACCTTGAAATACCTCCTGAATCTATTAGAAAACGGCTAGCTACTAATGAATGATTTGGGGTTTTTATGTTGACTCTTGGCACAGTGGTTGGCGCCCTGACCGGTTCACAATCCGAGATTGACATTTTGAATCATCCGATATCAGACGTTGTAATCGATTCGCGCAAAGTCAGCGACAAGGCATTGTTTGTGGCTTTGTCAGGGGAACATACTGATGGGCATCAATTCTTGCAGCACGCGTTTTCCGCAGGTGCAGTTGCGGCGTTGGTTGACCAGGATGTAGATGTAAGTGCAGACTTTAGTGTGCTAGATCTGCGCCAAACGGCTACTGCTGGATTAAATTGGCAGCGGGTGCAAATCCCATTCTGTCTGCGAGTGGAAGACAGTTTGGCAGCTCTTCAGTTGTTAGCAAAGCGCTGGCGTGAACAGATGGATGTCCGCGTAATAGGGGTTACCGGAAGTGTTGGGAAAACTACTACAAAAGAACTGACTGCGGCGGTTTTATCGCGCCGTTTTAGTACTTTGAAGAGTGCAGGAAATCTTAACAATGAAATTGGTCTTCCCTTAACTCTACTGCAGCTTCGACGTAGCCATGAGCGTGCTGTTCTCGAAATGGGATTCTATGAACAGGGTGATATCGCTCTGCTTTGTGAGCTGGCGCAGCCACATATTGGGGTAATTACGAACGTCTATCCGGTTCATCTGGAGCGAGCTGGCAGTCTCGAAAATATATGTGCTGGTAAAGGCGAACTGGTTGAGGCACTTCCTTCTGAACCGAATGGTGTGGCGGTGCTTAATGCTGACGAGCCTGAGGTCATGGCCATGAAGCCTCGGACACGCGCTCAAGTTTTCACTTATGGCCTAAATCCAGAGGCAGATTTGCGGGCATCCAACATCCAGGGCATGGGTTTGAGCGGCATTCGATTTCAGGTGCATTACCTCGGCGATATTTTGCACGTTAGAGTGCCGCTTCTAGGTCGGCATTCGGTGCATACTGCACTGCGAGCTGCTGCTGTTGGCCTGCTAGAGAAACTAACATGGCAGGAGATTCTAGAGGGTTTGCAGGCTCAGGATAGTCAGGCGCAGCTACGCTTGTATGCTGTTCCAGGTCCGCGAAAGAGCATAATCCTAGATGATACTTACAATGCTTCACCTGAATCCACGATAGCTGCATTGAATCTGTTAGGAGATCTCGATGCCCCGAGGCGTGTTGCCGTGCTGGGAGATATGCTTGAACTCGGCTCATTTGAGCAACAGGGTCACAAAGCGGTGGGTACTCGTGTAGGTGATGTGGCTGATTTGCTCATCACCATCGGTGAGCGGGCGGAATCCATCGCCGAGGGAGCACGTGCGTCCGGAATGCAAGAAAGTGAGATAAGCCGTTGCCGAGATGGTGGAGAGGCATTGGATATTCTGAGAGCGGAGATGCGTGTTGGCGATGTTGTTTTAGTGAAGGGGTCACGATCTATGAGACTAGACAAACTCGTGCACGAGTTGGAAATACACCCATGAATACTGAAGGTATATTTTCTCTCAGTCTTGCTAGCATAACTTTTGCAATGACAGTTATTTGGGGCGGACCATTGTTAGAGATTTTGAGACGTCTGCGTGTTGGAAAACGAATCCGTGTCGATGGACCGCAAGCGCATTTCTCCAAGCTAGGTACTCCCACTATGGGCGGTCTGTTAGTAATAGCTCCAGTTCTGGTGATAACTGCTGTTCTTAACTTGGTAAGTCTTGTCAAAGTGGTGACTGGACGATCTATTCTCCTTCCTCTGGCAGTTTTGGTGGCGTTTGCTGTTCTGGGTATTTGGGACGACTGGACCGGATTGAAGATAGAACGAAGAGGGGAGGGTCTACGGGCTCGATACAAGTTCCTCATACAAGTCATAATTGCACTAGCTGCTGTGCTGGTTCTGTATTTTGCGTTCGACATTCATAGTGTGGCTTTACCCGGTTTCCCAAGGAAAGTTGATATAGGTCTGATTTACATACCCATAGGTGTGTTCATTATCGTAGGGGCATCGAACGCCGTAAATATTACAGACGGCTTGGACGGTCTGGCAGGTCTGGTGTTGGTAACGAATTTCATGGCATTCGGATTTGTCGCGTTACTTCAGCAACAGGTATTCTTGGTGAGATTCTGTTTTACTATAGTAGGTGCACTCTTCGCTTTTCTCTGGTTTAACGTACACCCAGCGCAGCTGTTTATGGGAGATACGGGTTCTCTCTCTTTAGGTGCTCTTCTTGGTGTTGTCGCATTGATGACTGGTCAATGGCTGCTGCTTCCAATCATTGCAATTATCCCTCTGGCTGAGACAATGTCAGTAGCTTTACAAGTTCTGTATTTCAAGTGGAGCGGTGGTCGGCGTCTGTTTCTGATGGCACCTCTACATCATCATTTCGAGCTTCGCGGTTGGAGTGAAACCCAAGTGGTTCAAAGGTTTTGGCTAGTATCTATTCTTTCTGGCATGGTTGGTGTGGCTTTGGCGCTGCTGTAAACGCAAAATAAAGGAGAAAAAACATGAACATTGGATTACTGTGGTTTGACAACGAATCAGAACGTTCGTTGAAAGAGAAAATTGGAAATGCTGTGAGTCATTATTCTCAACGCTTTGGCGATAAACCAACTGTGTGTTATATGCATCCGGAGACATTGGATGATGATTTTAACTCGCTAAGGGGTGTTCGTCTAAAGACGGCTATGAATGTGTTGCCTCATCATTTCTGGGTTGGAATGGAGACAGATCCGCAGCAGCGCGGATAACATTTTTAGCGTGCGCGGACAAACGGTAGTCATACTTGGATTGGCTCGCCAGGGAATCGCACTGGCTCGCTATCTCTCTGATCATGGCGCTATCGTCCGTGCTAGTGATTTAAGAAAAGCCGATGCTTTAGGTCCGGTTCTTACGGAGTTGGAGCAATACCCGATTGATTTTGTCTTGGGCGAGCATCCCGAGTCATTGTTGGATGGAACGGACATCATCTTTGTTTCGGGTGGGGTGCCCTCAAATACCCCTTTACTTCAGCAGGCACGTGAGCGTGATATTTTGATATCAAATGATTCCCAACTTTTTCTAGAAAAAGCACCCTGCAAAGTGATTGGCATTACCGGATCTGCTGGCAAATCAACGTCCACTGTTCTGGCTGGAAGGATTGCGGATTCATCTGGATGTTTTAGGAAGGCTTGGGTGGGGGGGAACGTAGGTAATCCTCTAATTGCTGATGTGAATCGGATGACCAGCGATGATGTAGCCATTATGGAACTTTCTAGTTTTCAGCTTGAAATTATGACGGCTAGCCCGACTGTGGCTGTGATTTTGAATATTACTCCCAATCATCTTGATCGCCATAAAACCATGGAGAAATATGTGGAAATAAAGGCTAGTATTCTAGATGGCCAGTGTGCTGATGATATTGCCGTGTTGGGGTGGGACGACTATACAGTTCGGGGTCTTCGCGAGCGTGTTCGGGGCCGTTGTTGGGGTTTTTCCATTAGAGAACATCCTAGTTTTTTGGATGGTTGCCACATTCATGGAGATAGTCTGATTATAAAGCGTCAAGGATCTTATAGTCAGTTCGGGTATCAGAAAGACATTCATTTGCGGGGCGAGCACAACAAATTGAATGTGCTTGCCGCCGCTACACTTGCTGCAGCTGTAGGTGTCGACCCAGAGGTAGTGCCTGCGGCTATACGAGAGTTTGAGGGCCCGCCGCACCGGTTGGAGATGGTTCGTGATGAAAACCGGGTCCGCTGGGTAAATGACACAATGGCAACCACTCCGGAACGCACCCTGGCAGCGCTGAGATCTTTCACGGCACCGGTGATTTTGCTTCTCGGAGGCCGTGACAAGAATCTTCCATGGGGAGACTTAGCCGAGCGTTTAAAGACAGGAGTAAAAGCAGTTGTTATTTTTGGTGAGGCAGCGGTTCTTATTGAACGTGCACTCGAATGTGAATGGAACGTCCCTATTTCACCTCCTGCCGTAGAACAGGATAGTGAAACATGGAGTGCAGGAAGAGAGACGGCATTTGCAAGTGAGATTAATGGCTCAGAATTTTCTCGTGCGGAATCACATCTTAGCAAGCCTTCTGCTTTCCCAGACTTGGTTCGTGTCAAGGGATTGGAAGAAGCTGTGGGAAAAGCGGCTACATTTGCCGAGGCCGGCGATGTTGTCTTGCTATCTCCTGGATGTACCAGTTACGATGATTTTAGCGATGCGTCGGCGCGCGGAGAACGGTTTCGTGAATTGGTTCGAGTGTTGTCATGAGTGGTGATAAGAGAGCCAGCAAACAAGCTGCAAATGTCAGGATGACAGCAAGCCCGGCTTATTTGGATTGGCCCCTACTGTTAGTGACAGGAGCACTACTGATTTTTGGCATGATGATGGTCTATTCAACTACTTTTGATTTGTCATATTATTGGCATGACAACCGTTCCACCATGTTCGTAAAGCATTTGTGGCACATGGTAGTTGGACTAGCTGCGCTGGCTTTCTGTGCGCGCTTGGA
The DNA here is from genome assembly GCA_022450585.1 of Anaerolineales bacterium. Lineage (GTDB taxonomy): Bacteria > Chloroflexota > Anaerolineae > Anaerolineales > UBA11657 > CAJWGI01. The sequence goes on from JAKUPR010000008.1 coordinate 12,948, forward strand.
CTACCAAAAGCTGAGGATTTCGGCGGTTGCTGTAGGTATGTTGCTGGGCACACTGATTGTATTGGTGTTGGTGTTGTTCTTTGGTATCGATCGCGGTTTACGTGCGGGTTCATACCAGCCTTCGGAATTGGCAAAGTTGGTAATTGTTGTGTACTCGGCCGTGTGGTTGGCTTCCAAAAAGGAAACTCTGAGAGATTTTTGGAGAGGCATGGCTCCGTTTGCTATGGTGGTTGGTCTAGTAGCTGGATTGATCGTCTTGCAGCCGGATATCAGCGCAGCTGCCACTATACTCGTTATAGGAGCACTGATGTTCTTCCTTGCCGGGGCGGACTTGCTGCAACTTGGTGGCGCCTCGGTGATTGCCGCATTAGTTGGCACAGTGGTGATTCAATTTTATGCGACTGGCCAACAGCGTATTACCGAGTATGTTGCGGGTCTTCGTGACATAACCGAGGGGTCATGGCATGTATTGCAGGCTACGGTGGCCTTTGTAGATGGTGGCATATTCGGGGTTGGTCTGGGTGCGGCAAATTTGCCTATTTGCCTGTTCCCCATACTGATAGCGTTTTTGCTGTTGTAGGAGAAGAGCTTGGGCTGGTAGGCAGCCTATTAATGGTAGGGCTCTTCGTCGTGTTGTGTTGGCGAGGCGTGCGAATCGCAGCGCGCTCGCAAGATACTTTCGGGCAGCTATTGGCGGGTGGGCTTACCGGTTGGATTGCTCTGGAAGTGTTGGTCAATGTGGGAGTTATTCTCGGCGTGTTGCCGTTTGCTGGCAATGCATTGCCGCTAATCAGCTATGGCGGGTCCTCTCTGGTTGTGACGCTTGCTGCCATAGGGATTATGATCAGCATCTCCCGAATAGACCCGAATTCTAGGCCTGACAGGGAACAACGTGCGAATATTGATTTGCGCCGGTGGAACAGGCGGGCACGTCTATCCGGCGCTAGCGGCCGTCGATAGATTGCAGAAAACCCGAGCTGCGTTAGGTGGAGTGCAGCTGCTTTGGGTTGGGTCAATCGGTGGCATGGAGAGAAAGATGGTAAGCGAGGTTGGTATCAGCATGGAATCAATCTGGGCAGCCGGTGTGGTGGGCCAAGGCCTTCGCAATGGGATTCTGGGTATGATCAAGTTGGCTGCGGGTACCGTTCAAGCATTACGAATAATTTTGCGTTTCCGTCCTGATGTTATCTTCCTGACAGGTGGTTACATTGCTGTGCCAGTTTCTCTGTCGGGTTGGTTTTGGCGAGTGCCGCTGGCGGTTTATCTTCCGGATGTGCAACCCGGTTGGGCGGTGCGTTGGTCGGCTAGCCTTGCTGAGCGTGTAATGGTTACGATGCCTCAATCTCAAAAGTATTTTCCCAACAAGCGCGTAACTGTCACTGGTTATCCTCTACGTCAGGACATCATTCGTGCTAGGCGAGCAACACGGCAAGAATCCCGGGAAGTATTTAATTTGAGTCTCGAGCGCCCGACGGTGCTGGTTGTCGGAGGCAGTCGGGGTGCAAGAAGTATCAACCGTGCTGCGCTTTCTCATGGACCCGACTGGATTGAAGGCGGGGCCCAGGTCCTCCATGTTAGTGGACGTCTTGATTGGCACACTGTACAAGAGCGACGGGGAAAGTTTTCGCCGGAGACTCGAAAGTATTATCAAATATTTCCATATCTGACTGACAGAATGGGATTAGCACTACGTGCGGCGGATTTGGCAGTGGCACGGGCCGGCGCCTCGTGCCTTGGCGAGTTCCCCATTTTTGGGCTGCCGGCGCTTCTAGTGCCGTATCCACATGCGTGGCGGTATCAGCGGGAAAATGCGGAGGTCTTGAGCGAATGTGGAGCTGCTAAGTGGATTGACGACATAGATTTGAATATCAAGCTTGGTCGGACTGTGGGAGATTTATTGGAGAATCATGGTCTGCTGGCCGAAATGAGCCGGCAGGCAACGGAGTTGGCTGTGCCGAAGGCAGCGGAGCGGGTGGCGACCGAGTTAATTGATATGGTTGAAAAGTCAGTCACATGATCTCCCTAGGCGTAATTTTCTGGATGTACCTGGCGCTGTTTGGAATTATTGGAGGCTTGCGGGGTTGGGCCAAGGAGATTTTGGTGCTTTTCAGTATGGTGTTAGCTCTCTTTCTGGATGCAGTGGTCATGCAATATTTTCCAGGAGTAAAGCCGGCTCTGGACGCCCAGACTCCGTTGACACAATTCTCAGTGCGTGCAGCATTCTTCCTGTTATTGGCATTCTTTGGGTATGAGACACCGGCGGTGGCCACGTTGTTTGCTGACAAGGCGCGCCGGGAGCGGTTGGAGGATATGTTACTTGGTCTCTTCCTGGGTGCAATAAACGGCTATTTACTTGTGGGAACTCTATGGCATTATCTGCACGCTACCGGGTACCCGATTACCGGAATACTTCCGCCGGAAGCTGACAGTGTAAAAGCGATGCTGAATTACATGCCTCCTGAATTGGTTGGTCCACCCTATATTTATTTCGGGGTTGGACTGGCATTTATATTTGTTCTTGTAGTGTTTATTTAGGGATGAGATAGTGTGGAAATGAAGCAACAGCACATTCATATGATTGGGATTGGAGGCACGGGTCTGTCCGCCATTGCCGTGGTGCTGATGGATAGCGGGTACAAGGTAAGTGGATCTGACAAGCAGTCTACTGTAATAACCGATAGGCTGCAGCGATCCGGGGTGCGCATATATATAGGTCATAAGGAAGACAATATTGTTGGGGCTGAAACAGTGCTGGCATCATCTGCGATTCCGGAAAGTAATCCAGAGCTCCAGGCAGCTCGCGCGAAAGGTATAGTGATTTTGCAGCGACAGGAAGTGCTTGCAGCACTGATGGTTGGCCGGATTGGATGCGCGGTGGCGGGCACGCACGGTAAAACTACTACTACCGCCATGTTGGCGACTTGCCTGCTGCGGGCTGGTTTGGATCCGAGCTTCATCGTCGGAGGTGTACTCAGGGATTTGGGCATTAACGCGCACCATGGTTCTGGCGAACCATTTGTAGTTGAGGCTGATGAATATGATCGGATGTTTCTTGGGTTGCGTCCTAAGGTGGCAATTGTTACTAGCGTGGAGTATGACCATCCGGATTGTTACTCCAGTCTGGATGAAATGCAGAATGCCTACCTTGAGTTTGCGATGCTCGTGCCGCCCGAGGGGCGACTGATTGTTAATATCGACGACGCAGGCGCGCGTGCAATTGGTACAAAGGCTAAAGATGCGGGGGTGCCTGTAGTTACTTATTCTCTGAATCGCGATGCTGATTGGCGAGCTAGTGATCTGAAGCGTGGCTCGGATGGAGGATGTACATTTATGTTATGGGGGCCTGGTATCCACAGACAGTCCGCCCTCTCAGTTGCCATGAGGTTGCCTGGAGAACACAATGTATCAAATGCCTTAGCCGCATTGGCGGCTTCTGATTTCTTCGGTCTCAGTGAGAGTGCTTTATTGCCGACTCTCAAGGTGTTCAGAGGAGTGGAGCGTCGTTTCGAGACGAAGGGTAATATAGGCGGAGTGACAGTGGTGGACGATTATGCCCATCACCCAACTGAAATTGAAGCTACATTGAGTGCTGCACGTTTGTCATTTGAAAATCGGCCGTTGTGGGTATTGTTTCAGCCACACACATTCAGCCGTACTAGAGCGCTTCTGGCGGAGTTTGCCAATAGCTTAGGCAACGCAGACCACCTGTTATTAATGGATATATTCCCATCCCGTGAGGTAGATGATGGTTTAGTTTCCTCCGAGGATATTCTAGCTTTGATGGAGCATGAAAGTGCGTATCTTGTGAGTACGCATGATGCAGCATTGCGTTTCTTGACCGAGCACTTGCAGTCAGGTGATGTGCTTTTGACGCTAGGTGCAGGTGATGTTTATCAAGTTGGCGAACAGGTACTTGCGCTGCGTCGCGATGAGGGTGTTATCGTAAAGGGCGCTCCCAAGCAACTCTTTGCGCATTTTGGCAATCGGCTGAGTCGTCAGGAATCACTTGCGCGATACACTTCTGCGCGGATTGGTGGTCCCGCGGATTATTTCTTCCAGGCGAATTCAGCGGATGAACTGGGAGAGGTTGTGCAGGAGGCATGGCGTGCTGAAATACCCGTAGTAGTTTTTGGGTTAGGGTCAAACGTATTGGTGTCGGATCGAGGTGTTCGTGGCTTGGTAGTTCAAAATCAGGCTAGGAAAATCGAATTTATAGATAAAGGTAATGGAACTTGTGTCCGTGTGCGAGCTGAATCGGGTACTACACTGGCAACACTGGCTCGCATGTGTGTTGCGCGCGGAGCCTCTGGGTTAGAGTGGGCTGTGTCAGTGCCAGGCACTGTTGGCGGCGCGATAATTGGCAATGCGGGTGCACATGGGGATGATGTAGCCAAAACTTTAACTTTGGCAGATATCTTGCAACGCGGAAGGGGAACAAAGAGTTGGCCAGTTGAGGCACTACAACTTGATTACCGTAGTAGTCGGCTGAAGTCTGCAACTGGCGAATACGCAGTGCTAAATGCTGAGTTTGTGCTCAGACGGGCCGACCCCGTAATGCTAAAGAGAAAAGCAGCGCAATTTAGTCAGAGGCGACGGGAAACCCAGCCCCCAGGTGCTAGCATTGGTTCGATGTTTAAGAACCCACGGGGTGATTACGCTGGTCGGTTGTTGGAGGCAGCTGGACTCAAGGGAATGCGAATCGGTCAGGTGGAAATCTCGCGCGTGCATGCCAACTTTTTCGTTAACATGGGCGGTGCTACCGCTGAGCAAGTCTATGAGTTAATTGCTCGAGCTCGTGACGCCGTTCGTGCAAAATTTGATGTCAGACTGGAACTAGAAATCCAGTTCTTAGGGGAGTGGTCCTGAACACCTGGTTTCAGGTCAATTTCGATGAAAAAGATGCGCATAGGCATTTTATTTGGTGGGCGTTCTGGCGAACACGAAGTTTCAATTATGTCAGCACGATCCATTTTGGAGGTAATTGATCGTAAGAAATACGAAGTTGTTATGATTGGCATTACTAAGCAAGGACGTTGGATTTGCGGAGATGACTCGATGATTGTTTTGGAAACCGATCATGCTGCTATTGATAGTGCATCTGCCGCTGCATTACTTGCTGATCCGGCCATCAATTCTCTCTTTAAGGTAAGTGGACGTGCGGGTGGTCGGGAGTTTGCTTTGTCCCGGGTCGTGGATTTGGACGTTATTTTCCCTGTTTTACATGGTACGTATGGCGAAGATGGAGCGATGCAGGGATTTTTTGAGCTTGCCGATATCGCATATGTGGGATCAGGGGTTCTAGGTTCAGCAGTAGCTATGGACAAAGGTATTTTCAAATCTGTGATGCGTGCGGCTGGTCTACCTGTGTTGCCTGCAGTGATATTCAACCGCAGTGAATATCAGATGGATCCTGGGGCAGTCATTAATAAGGTCCTTCAGGAACTTACGTTTCCCTTGTTTGTCAAACCGGTTAATCTTGGCTCGTCAGTAGGAGTCACAAAGGCTTCCAATCCTGAGGCGCTGCGCTCTGGGCTGGATGAGGCGGCGCGCTGGGATCGGCGTCTATTAGTTGAACAAGGCATTGAAGCTCGGGAAATTGAGGTTAGCGTTCTGGGAAACGATGTACCAAATGCGTCCGTCGCTGGTGAGATTGTTACCCAAGGTGAGTTTTACGATTATGAGGCTAAATACCTGACTGACGAATCAGAGTTTCTAATTCCTGCCCCTATTCCTGAGGCACAGTTGGAAAGGGTTCGTCGGTTGGCAGTGGCCGCATTCAAAGCGGCTGATTGTGCTGGAATGGCTCGTGTTGATTTTTTGCTTGAAAAATCGAGTAATGAGTTGTTTTTAAATGAACTTAATACTATTCCTGGATTCACAAACGTAAGCATGTATCCGAAACTATGGAAGGCATCTGGGTTGGAATATACAGAAATTATCGACAGATTAATTGAGCTTGCACTTGAACGAAAAGAGCAACGTGATTGTGTGGAGCACTCATTTGAGGTGATGCATTGAGCTTTCTGCGGGCCCTATCCTCTCCTTTCTCACAGCGAGTTGCGGCTGTACGTGCTCGGCATGTTGCTATGCCAGTAGCTCGTACTCCGCGCGAGTTGGACGCAGCTCGTAAGCGTCGTAATTCCCTTGGTCGTCGCCGGGCAGTCCGAAGACGAGTCCGCAGAGGGTCCCGTACTAGGTGGTCATGGAACTTCCTGCAAAAACGGCGTGAGCGCCCACAGATTTCATTTTCTGGTGTTCGGGTTGGCTGGCGCCTCGGTAGTCTAGGGTTGGTCTTGCTATTTGGAGCGCTCTTGTCTTACGCTCTGACTGAGCCAAGTTTTTTCGTGTATTCCATTCAGCTGGTTGACACCGATTTCATACCTGGAGATGAGGTTTATCGTGCGTCAGGAATCCACGGGTTGAATATTTTTTGGGTGGACCCGGACGAGGTAGCTGCGAATATTGAGATTGTACCAGGTGTTCGGCATGTAACCGTCGAGGTGGACTGGCCGGCTACTGTTTATGTAGAGGTGGATGAGAAGGAACCCGTATTACTCTGGAGGCAAGGTGGAGAACAGGTATGGGTGGATGGTGGCGGACACACTTTCCCGGCGCGCCAACAGTTGGATTGGTTGTTGCCGGTGATCGTCGATGATGTGGAATCTCCGCTTGTTCACGGTGCGTTGATTCCCATAGATGTGGTTGCGGGTGCACGTCAGTTGAAGCAGCTTCGGCCTAATATAGAGTTACTTTATTACGATGTAGGGCAAGGACTTTCATATCAGGATGGACGTGATTGGCGTGGTTTTTTTGGAACTGGAAATGATATGACCATGAAGTTGCTGGTATACGAAACATTGATAGAGAGACTTGTGACGCGTGGTATATGGCCTAAGACCATCAGTGTGGTTGATCCAGGCAATCCGTTTCATCGAGAATAAGAATGTTGAGATTAGGGATTTTGCATAAGAACTGAAAGGGTACTATATGACTACTCCATTACTAACCGGAATTGACGTGGGAACAACTAAAGTGAGCGTCTTGATTGCGGATTTGGTTGACGACACACATTATGAAATTCTCGGAGTGGGCACTGCTCCGGCGCGGGGTATGCAAAAAGGGGTGGTGGTGAACGTTGGGGAGGCGAAGGAAACCATCTGTGAAGCAGTGGCAGCAGCAGAGAGATCAGCAGGATACGAAATAGGTACTGCTTTTGTTAGTATGGCTGGGGCACACGTGTCATCGGTTAATAGCCATGGTGTGGTTGGTGTTTCAGGTAATCGGGCAATTGCGCAGGACGATATTGATCGTGCTCTAGATGCCGCTCGTGCTATAGCCATTCCTCACAACCGGGAAGTGTTACACATAATCCCGCGAAACTTTGTAGTGGATGGACAAGAAGGTATCCGTATGCCGTTAGGCATGCATGGCTTTCGCCTTGAGGTTGAGGCGCATCTTATTACAGCTGCAACCATGACGATCAAGAATCTGACTCAGTGTATTGAGGCTGCTGGTGTTATGGTTGAGCAGTTTGTCCTAAACCCTCTGGCTGCCTCTGAGGCTGCACTCACAGATACTGAGCGCGACCTCGGAGTTGTTGCCTGCGACGTTGGTGGGGGGACTACAGATGTGGCGATTTTTATTGAGGGTAATGTGTGGCATACCGCCGTATTGCCTGTTGGCGGCAATCACATTACCGCGGATGTGGCTCACGGTATGCGATTGCCAGCTGATGTGGCTGAGGAGGTGAAAATTCAGCACGGGCACGCCTGTACACAGGAAGTGGACGATAGTGAGGTTTTTCGCGTTTGCCCATTTGGTTTCGAAAAACCTATTGATGTCAGTCGGTCAGAGCTGGCCAATATCATCGAGGCGCGATCTGAGGAGATATTTGAGTTGCTGCTGCAGGAAATCAAGCGTTCCGGTTATGATGGATTGCTGCCGGCCGGTGTAGTTCTCACGGGTGGCACTGCGCAACTGGCAGGATTCAGGCAGCTAGCTACCGGATCGTTGGGGTTGCCGGTTCGTGTCTCTTCACCTAGTGATATGCGTGGATTAGTTGATCAGGTTCAAGGCCCATCTTTTTCGACAGTAGTGGGTTTGTTGAATTGGGCGATTAGAGAAACTAGATATGCGAACCAGGCGCCCAGTAATGGACGACATGGTGGAAATGGAAATTATGGATCCAATGGGAACTCGGGTCCAGGATTTTTGTCGGTTGTTGGGGATTGGGCAAAACGCCTAACCCCGTGATTCAAAGGAAGGAGGCAAATCGAGTCTACTAGAGAGGTATCGATAATTACGAACGAAGGAAAAAAGGTGAAAGTGAAATGGAAATGGAAATGGAAATGGAAATGGAAAAAAACAAGCCGGTACTGCAGTCAGAAGACAACATCATCAGTTTTGAAGCGCCAACTTCAGAACGTATGTTTGATGGAAATATGAATGAAAAATTACCGAGACCAGTGAAAGAACATACACAACCTAAATCCCCACAGATCAGGAGGCCATACAGCATGAAACCAACACCACAAGTAGAGACTTTTGCAAGCATCAAAGTAGTAGGAGTCGGCGGCTGCGGGACTAACGCGGTCAATCGTATGATTGAAGATGGTTTGCAGGGAGTTGAATTTATTGCTATAAACACAGATGCTCAGGCGCTACTGCAATCTGAAGCGACATGCCGTGTTCGCATTGGAGACAAACTCACGCGGGGTCTTGGCGCAGGTGGTGACCCGGAAAAGGGTTGTAAAGCGGCTGAGGAGTCGGCCGACGAATTATATGAGGTCCTAAAAGGCGCGGATATGGTGTTTATCACCGCCGGCATGGGCGGAGGAACGGGAACAGGAGCCGCGCCCATCATCTCCCAGATAGCCAGAGATGTGAGGGCACTAACAATTGGTGTGGTCACCCGACCTTTCAGTTTCGAGGGCGCCCGTCGGGCGCAGCTTGCGGAAGAAGGGATTCACGAATTAAAAGAAAAAACGGACACGTTGATTGTAATTCCGAACGACCGTTTGCTACAGATGTTAGATAAACAGGCGCCACTCCAGGATTCATTCAAGGAGGCTGATGCGGTCCTTCATCAAGGTGTGCAGGGAATATCTGAATTAATTACTGTGCCTGGGCTAATTAATTTGGATTTCGCAGATGTGCGAACAGTTATGTCTGAGGGTGGAGCGGCATTGATGGCGGTTGGTAGTGCATCAGGTGAGGACCGTGCTAGACTGGCAGCAGAGGAAGCTATCAATAGTCAGCTTCTTGATGTGAGCATTGATGGAGCGCGCGGAATTCTATTTAACATTACCGGTGGAAACGATCTTAGTCTGTACGAGGTTAACGAAGCAGAGGCAATAGTAAAGG
>JAKUPR010000008.1:22320-57709 GCA_022450585.1 Anaerolineales bacterium
CGGGGCCGTGATTGACCCTAATCTTGAGGGAGAAATCCGCATGACTGTCATAGCCACTGGGGTCGAACGCCGTACTGGTATGCGACGTCGGGCTTATGATTATCACCAGAAGATGACTGCTAAATCAGATCATGACGATACTGAAACTGATTCTGCGTCATCTGTATTAAATCAAACTGATGATGCAGATGTGATTTCTGTAGGGGCTGCAACATCTGAAGTGTCTGAAGTGGATTTTGTGACGCGTTCGTTTGATCCTGGGGCATTAGATTTACCTGCTTTTCTCCGCCGACGTTGATGCTGATATACAGGACGAGATTCGTGAAACAATGTCTCAGAATTGCAGGAACTTACGCGATGCAAACAATGATTTGCGCATAGTGATTGGCATCTTGGTCGCCAACAGGCCGATAGTTCCTTGGATTCACTCAGATTGAAAATTTAAGGTTAAAACGTTGGCTAACTGCCTTGTGATAATTGTAGTCTACATGATAGACTGCATGCACTCCAGACCCAACATATTGGGTAAGTTTGAAGTTGAATGCACACATGTGGTGGCAATGTGACTTTTTATGGGTACCCAATGGGTACCCATGAGGATCAGATGGGTTCTAAGTAGGAGATAAAAACATGCATTGTCCGTTTTGTCAGTCCGAGAGCTCACGTGTGATTGATACTGACCATGATGCTCGGGGAGGGGTGCGGCGTAGGAGACATTGTAGCAAGTGCAACGAGCGTTATAGCACCTACGAGCGCGCGATAAAGGCAACTCCATATCTTATAAAACAGGATGGGAGGAGAGAGGATTTTGACCGAGAAAAGCTCGAACGGGGAATTCGAGTAGCGTGCGCTAAGCGTCCTGTGGCTAGTGCAGATATTAGTCGGTTGGTAGGAGAGGTAGAAAGCAGACTACAGGATTTTGGAAAGCTTGAGACCACCAGTCGCGTAGTAGGTGATATTGTAATTAATGGACTAAAATCACTTGACCAAATCGCATATATTCGTTATGCAATTGTTTATCTGGGTCTGAGCGATTTGCAGGCAGTACGGGATGAAATTGACCGGTTGTTGGTGTAGGAATATATTAAGGGAGTCTAGCGACAATGCGCACAACAAAGCATATCTCTGAATCGGAACTACGGGATGGCGAAATACGTTCCGAGACCGAAATAGAGAATCAAGCTCACCTGCGTTCGATGACGAAACTGACAGACAACGCAAGGCTAGTATTGGAAAAACGTTATCTACGCAGGGGTGATGATGGTCAACCCATTGAGACCGTTGAGGAAATGTTTTGGCGGGTGGCGTACAATGTTGCACTGTCTGAACGGGAATTTCGAAGTGACCCGGATCCGGTAGCGGAGGAATTCTATGAATTGCTGACAGAACTTCGATTCCTTCCTAACTCTCCAACATTTACAGGTGCAGGTACCCCATTGGGACAATTAGCTGCCTGCTTTGTGCTCCCCATATCTGATGACATGGGTAGAGATTCAGCCGGGATTTTTCAGACCCTACGTGATGCAGCCCTGATTCAACAGACTGGTGGTGGGAACGGTTTCTCGTTCTCAGATCTGCGGTCCAAGGGATCAATGGTCAAGACTTCTGCCGGTGAAGCTACTGGTCCTGTTGGATTCTTGCGCGTGTATGATCGTGCGTTTGGAGAAATTGCTCAGGGCGGTACTCGTCGAGGCGCTAATATGGCAGTACTTCGTGTGGATCACCCTGATATTAGGGATTTTATTACGTGCAAAACTGATGAGAACCAGATTACCAATTTCAACATCTCTGTTGGGGTGACAGATGATTTTATGGAGGCAGTGCAAGATGATGAGCTTTTCGATCTTCGCTGTCCACAGAGTGGAGAGACAACGGAAACAGTACCAGCACGCGAGCTTTTCGACATGATTGTCAAGTATGCTCATCACAACGGTGAGCCAGGTATGCTGTTTCTGGATGCTGCTAATCGACAGAACCCATTGCCGCATTTATACGAGCTGAAGGCGACCAATCCGTGTGGAGAACAATATCTGGGACCTTATGAAAACTGCTGTCTCGGGTCCGTTAATCTTGCTCAACATTGTGCTCAGGACGGTATAGTGGATTGGGAAAAGCTAGAAGCTACCGTACATTTATCTACACGTTTTCTAGATAATGTAGTGACAGCTAACGCGTATGTGCCAGCAGTGCCGCAATTACAAGAAGCTGCGGTGCGTGCGCGCCGCATAGGCCTCGGGATTATGGGATTGGGAGATCTTATGTACCATGGCGGTATACGATATGGATCTCAGCAGGCTGAGGAGTTCGCAGGACAAGTTATGGAATTTGTACGTTTTCACAGTATGCTTGCAGGCATTGATTTAGCGAGGAGGCGTGGTCCCTTCGAGGCCATCAGTGGAAGTATATATGATCCGGAGAATCTTAGGTGGACGCCACCTCAGCCACTTAAGCCATACCAAATGGATTTCGGTCGCCCAGTATTAGATTGGAATTTCATCATGACCGGCATTCGTGAGAATGGCATACGTAATGCCGCCCAGACTACCGTGGCTCCCACTGGAACAATCGCGACAGTTGCCGGGTGCGAGGCGTATGGGTGCGAGCCAGCATTTGCGTTGGCGTATGTGCGCCATGTAAACGACAATGGAAATGATCTTCAGTTGGAATACACAAGCCCGCTCTTTGAAAATGCGCTCATTTCCGCTGGTGTCGAGGAACAAAAGCGTGGCCAAATTATCAAGCAGGTTTTACAAACAGGTTCATGCCAGACGGTGGATGAGGTACCTGAGGAGGTTCGCGATACTTTTGTTGTCTCTCAGGACATAACAGCAGAACAACACGTCAGTATGCAAGCGAGCTTGCAAGCGTTTGTTGACAACAGTCTTTCAAAAACTTGTAATTTTCCTGCAGATGCCACTGAAACCGACGTGGCGGAGGCTTACAAAATGGGCTGGTCGTTGGGATGCAAAGGTTTGACGGTGTATGTCACTGGTAGCAGGAAGAAGGTTGTTCTTGAAACAAAAGACACTGCTTCCGACAACGAGGATGGAGTACTGGAACCGAAAGAATTTTTCCATGAAACTAAAAAGCCGCGACCATCACGGTTGCAAGGTGCCACTTATCTAGTGGATACACCTATGGGCAAATCTTATGTAACAATCAATGAGAACGGTGATAACGAGCCTTTCGAAGTTTTTATCAGCACGGCAAAGGCTGGAAGCGAAACATCGGCGATATCGGAAGCGATTGGGAGGCTCATTTCCTATGTGTTGCGAATTTCATCCCCGATTGTGCCTCGCGATCGTCTAGAGGAAGCTGTGCGCCAATTGGAGGGAATAGGTGGCGGACGCTCACTGGGATTTGGTCCTAACAGGGTGCGCTCTTTGCCAGATGGGGTAGCGAGGGCTCTACGTGGTTATTTAAATGATAAGGTGGGCAATGATAATGGTCATCTAGGGGCCCTGCAATCTCAGGAGGGTCAGATGTCATTTCGTTTTGGTGGTCTATGCCCAGAATGTGGCGAAGCTGCAGTTGTAAATGAAGAGGGTTGTCGCAAATGTTATGCGTGCAGCTTCAGCGAATGCTGAACTCTCGCTGCGTTACTAGTCAATAGTCAATGACAACTGAAAATAGACTGACCACCATGAATTTAGGGGTGATTCTGAGTTGATGGGTTCATCCCTGCTCATTCTTAGTCAACTTTAGCGTGCAAAGCGACGAATTCGAAGGTTATGTCAACATTGTTTTCTGCCTCTATCATTCCAGCCACTGTGGGGGGGTCGAAATCGAAGTCCGTCATTCGTACACTAGTGTTCGCTTGACCAGTAAGCCTTTCGTCATTCATACTCACCTTGGCTGTGAAAATTGTAGGTCGGCTGACGTCACGCACAGTTAAGTTACCTGCAATTTCAAAATCTAGCACGTCTCCGTGAGTATATTGATTAGGTAATCCACGTAATTCGGTGGGCGAGAAAACTGCCACCGGAAATTTGCTACTTTGGAGCCAGCGGTCACGGATAGCTTTATCCCGACGTGATTTATCACTCTGGAAAGCGCTGATGTCAACCGTAATTTCCCCGATGGTGCTATCTGACGGATTGTTTGTATCTACCAAGATTTCGCCCGAAACGATGGTTGTCACACCGATTGCGTAATTGTAGCGATTACCCTGACTGAGAAATGTTTCACCGACGCCGTAGGAGACACTGGACTGATTGGTGTCAATTAAGAAGCGAGTTATCTCAACCGTGTTTGTGGGGGCAGCGGTAGGAGGATGAGGCGATGGGTGAGTCGGCACATTGGTTGGATCCTGCATAGTTGGATTGGGTTTCACGGGGGATGAAGTCGGCTGTGGGGGCGTTTTGGATGGTTCCACAACATTAACTATTGGTTCGGATGACTGCTCAGATTTCTCAGATGGTATTGTGGTTGACTGCTCCAGTACTTCCTCTTGGGTGCATGAGGATGCAGTGATGGCCACTGAACAAGCAATCAGTATCCTGAGGGTCCCTGTACGAATTTTCAACGAGAACACATAGCAATTATACACATGATAAGCTTATACTAATGTTGTAGAGCGTACTTACTGGTGCGCGATGATATAATCGCCGCGGCATATGGAACCTATTACTCCGATATCAATTTTGTTTCTAGGATCCTTGGTCATCTTCTTGGGTCGTTCGCAATCCTTTAGGGTGAACGGCGTCATTTTGTTAGTCAGTGTTATGTTGGCTGTGGTCGCTACTCTGCTGTTAGGCTTCCATGATTCGATGTCTGTTGTTTTATCTGATTGGCGGTCCCTCGTGTCTTTTGGAGACTCATTGCGATTGACGACAGATAGATTGTCGTGGGTAATTGCTCTGACTTTATTGATTAGCTTTCTGGCCGTTTCTCTGGCCGGACTTTTGGCCCGGAGTGAACGATCTAGGGTATATCGCGCCAGCAGCTTGTTGCTTATAGCTTGTGCTATGGTATCGATTTTCGCTGACAATTTGATGACTGTGGCAGTGGCGTGGGTAGCCCTCGATTTGGCCACATTCTTCTCCTTGTCCTATGTGCGAAAAGAGAATCATGCAGTCGCAGATTTAAGTCTTAGTCTTCTAGCAGTTGCCTTGGTTATAGCAGCTGCGGTGGTCATTGCTGATGCAGGTGCCAGCTCTACTGTTCTGAGTAGTGCCAATCTGTCAACTCATGGCATTCTGTTTCTGGTTGTTGCAGTAATCTTCCGCTTTGGTATGTATTCTGTTAATGGGAGTATTGGATCTGAAGGCGAAAAAGACATGGTGGTGTTGCGGGCAGGAACGCGATTGGCCCGCCTGGCCGTGGCTGTTGACTTCCTAGTGATACTAGTCATGGAGAAACCATTATTGCCAATGCGCAACTGGCTCACCGGCGCTGTCATTTTGGCTGGGTTGATAAGCGGATTTAGGTGGTATTTGGCCGATAGACCGCGTGTGCAATTGCAATATATGTTTATTGCTCAGTTCTGTGTGATGATGTTGATTTTTCTTTGGGGAGGGCAGTGGGCTTCTGCTGGAGTACTTGCGCTGGGGGTATCGGTGATTCTCAGCAGCGCGGTTCTAATTGCTTATAGAGGGGAACTGAATTTTAGACACACCAGGGCAATTAGTTCTGGACTGGCAGTGCTCATGTTGGGGGGCATGCCACTTATGATAGGATTTATAGGCATGCTGACACTTTATTCCGGGCTTTTAGAGTCTGGTATATTGATTTTCGCAATACCCTTGATAGTTATTATTCAGGCGTTGCTAACAGCAGGTGGTTTCGGATTGCTCGCATTCCCTCGTACAGGTGCGTCGGTGCATGCACCATTTGTAAATGTAGCTTATCGGCTGAGTTTGACAATTCCCGTTGTTGTGGGTTTCCTCGGCGGTGTTTTGCCAGGTCGTGTTGGTGTGTTGTCTGGAGTCGATGACATGCCGAATTGGGGAGCAATGCTTACTAGAGGTGGGTCTGTTGCCGTCGGGTGTTCCCTGCTAGGTATATCAATTGGTGTGGGTCTTTGGTTTTTCAAGGAAAATCTGTATTCGCGCTATCAGTCAAATCTTCGTCGTGCATTCTTTTTTCTGGTCGAGCTACAATGGATTCGTGCTGTGACATTGAATGTTTACGGAGGTACGACTCGGGTAATGCGTGCGATTGCACTGGTATTGGAAGGTCAGGGAGGCGTCCTGTGGGCGCTGGTAGTGATATCTATAGTGTTACTTGTTCTGGGGGCATGACGTGTCGGATATCTTGGAGGTAATTCCTGTTTTGTCTTACTGGTCTGGCTCGCCAGCAGTAGCTTCGGTGATCGTAACGGCAGCTTTATTGGTAATCTCGGAAGATAGGCGCGTGCTTGTCACTGCATTAGCTATTCAATATCTGTTCGTAGGATTGCTCTATACGAATATTCTGGCTCCCCAGGTAGCGGGCATCAAGACTACGGCAGGGATAGTTGTATGGCTTATTGTTTTCTTTTCCGTGCAGCAATCTGGATGGCGTCGTGGCTCGGAAGTATCGGAATCTTCAATACCTTGGGTTTTGGGTGCACGTGCTCGCTTTCGGGTGTTTGCGGTGATTTTGGCAGCTCTCATTGGTTGGAAATTGGCGTTGCCCGGTACGTTACCTTTTCCAGTGGCTTCTGAATATGTTACTTTTGCAGCGTTGCAGCTAACCTGTCTTGGTTTGCTTCTCCAGGGTCTGGCTGGGCATCCTCTGAAAAGCGGTCTGGGTATACTAACATTTCTGACTGGATTCGGATTGCTGTATTCAGGAGTGGAACCAGCTCTTATGGTGGTTGGAGTGTTGGCAGCGGTGGAGGTTGCTGTTGCTCTCTCCATCAGCTATCTTACCATTGTACATATGTTGTCCAGTCGTGTTTCTGAAGAGGTTAGATGATGAGTTTCCCTCTTCTTCTCATGGGTTTGCCTTTGGTAACTGGTGTGTTGGTGTACAACCTGCGTCGTTGGCTTTGGTTGCAGGTAATCGTTGCTGTTGGCACTGTGCTGGTGCTCATAGCATTGGTTCAGTTAGAAACGTTGGATCAGTTAGTAGTTGTTTTCGGGCGTGACATAACCCTTCATTCATCGTCGGCGGTTTTAGGTCGTTCATTTACCTTTGGTGAGGCTGACCGTCCGATACTTGTGTTCGTGTTTGTGGCTGTACTACTCTATTTTCTCGCTGTTGGCGTGGTACGTGGCCCCTCCCTTTTCTTGCCTGTTGGTCTAGGTATGTTGCCGCTCATGGAAGCAACTATTTTTGTCCAACCCTTTTTGTATGCTGCCCTTTTTCTAGCATTGATAGCAGCTGTGGCTGCGTTTATACTCTCAAATCGTGATTATGCTGGTACTGACGGTGCGATGCGCTATCTGGCGTTTGTGAGTATGGGAGTACCTTTCATTCTTCTAGCGGGCTGGCAATTGGAAGTGCATCAGATCAATCCAGATGATATGCTTCCCCTGAAGCGGGCTACGTGGATGCTTGGAGTAGGATTCTTGGTTATACTGGCTGTTGCACCGTTTCACTCTTGGGTAGCATTGGTCTCACGGAAAGCACCACCATTGTCGGCAGCGTTTGTGATTGGGGTGGTGCAAGCGGTAGTACTGATTTTCCTCATAGACACGTTGACGCAATTTGATTGGCTGCGTGCGAATACGCAATTTTTTCTAGCCCTCCGTTTAGGTGGTGTGGCGATGGCTGTTGTAGGTGCCGCATTTACTTTTGCCCAGCGAAGCCTTGGTGGCTTGATGGGTTATACAGCGCTGATTGACTGGGGCGCCACCTTGGTTGTGCTAGGGTTGAGAACACCAGATAGTATTGCTGTGGCATCGATGATGATTGTTGTGCGGGTACTTGGGTTGGTTGTGTGGGGTGTAGGAGCTGGCGTCCTTATGGACGTCTTTGAGGATGACTATGACAAACTGCGCTCCTGCGCGCGGAATTACCCGTTTGCTACCACGGCCGTGGTTGTAGGGGGGCTTTCTCTATCGGCGCTGCCACTGCTGGCTGGTTTTCCCGGAAGGTGGGAGTTGTTTAGAATGCTCTCTGCCGACCATATAGGTTTTTCCATCGTTCTTATTCTAGCTGGTGTGAGTGCATGGTGGGGGTATGTCAGAGTTTTGCCTATTCTTTTCGAATGGTCCGAACCACAAACTGAATCTAGCTATTTTGTGGCAGGTTGGGAAAGGTGGGGTACTATTGGATTTGTTACGCTAGGTGTAGTGACCCTGCTTTGCGTAGGTCTTGCACCTAAGGTACTTACACCGTTCGTGCAACCAATGCTCGATAATCTAGCGAAGCTGTTGGTCTGATACCGGTCATATTTTTGTCCATGGATATGCCTTTTGTAATAGAGGTACAATTTGTTGCCACTGGTAATTTGCTTCCACAAATGCACGGCCGGCATTCCCAAGGCGGATACGGGACTTGGAGTCTTCTATTAGAGAGCAGATTGCTGTTGCCTGTTCGTCCGGAGAATCAGCTAGTAACAATTCATTCCCATCAGTGATTGGAAACCCTTCTGCACCGATTGTTGTGCTTACGATGGGTCTTCGGAGTGCCATGGCCTCTAGTAACTTGAATCGAGTGCCACCACCCATTCTGAGTGGGGCAAGAAATACGGTTGCTGCAGCAATTAGCGGGCGTACGTCTGGTACTGAATTGGTCACTCTTATTCTAGGATTATCTGCTAGACGCTTTATAGATGGAACGGGTGTTTTGCCAACTACAACAAATGTGGCATCTGAGTGATTCCTGAGTATACGGGGCAGAATTTTTCGTGTAAACCATAATACTCCATCCACATTGGGTCTGTAATTCATCTTACCGCTGAATACTAGCGCAGGTTCTGGCAGTGCTGCCGGTGTGACCGGTTCTGTATATTCACTCAGAAAGATGCCGTTGGGCACCACCACTGGCTTGAGTCCGGGCAGTAGTTTGCGCAGTTCAGAGCAATCTTCATTAGAAACACATAGAACTGAATCAGCGTGCTCGCATGTTTGTCGTTCAAGCTTAGCAATTCTAGGAAGTTGTAGACCAGAGTAAAAAGCAGCAAGCCAGCGGTGTAACTGAATCCTATCAGTTTGAAGAGCACGTCTCTGAATAACTGTCTCTGCGTTATGTGCGTCGTAGATCAGCAATGGGGTGGACGCAGTTCCGCGCAGCGCGGCGATTTTATGTAGGTATGGTGATAGCTCTAGACCCTCTATGTGGATTGCATCAAACGATTCGTTGTTAAGCATATTTAGTAGTCTGGCCGCGAATTTTGTGCTCGCGAGGCGGTCAGCTATGTCGGCTCGGGATGATCCCACTAGGGTTGCCAAACGCTGCACATGTGTGCGTTCTGGAGCATCAACAAAGCTTACTTTGGCACAGCAATCTTGCAATTCTGGTGCTATCTGATCTGAGTGTCTAGCAAAGCTGAGCAATGAGACATGGTGTTGCTGGGCAAGTATGGAAACCAGACCCCAATTGCGTATCGCGGTACCTTGGTCGGGTGGGTAAGGGGGCGATGGAGTAAGAAAAAGAATTTTCATGGTGTCTAACTCTGATTGAGAACTTGGCGATACACTTCGAGAGTCTTAGCGCAGCAGGTTGCCCATGTGAAGTGGCTTGCTCGTTGTATTCCCTTTCGTGATAGATTAGTGCGGAGTTCGGAATCAAACAGAACGAGAGCCATGGCGTCGGTGATTGATTCTGGCTTATCAGGATCACACTTAATCGCTGCGTCGCCTGCTATTTCTGGAAGCGATGCACGGTCGGATATTATTGTTGGTGTTCCACAGGACATTGCCTCTAACACGGGCAAGCCAAAGCCCTCGTAGTGCGACGGTAGTATTAATGCAAGTGCACCGGTATAAATTGCAGGGAGGTCTTGTGGGGAAATGTCGCTGCGATAGAGCACTGAGTCGCGTATCCCAAGTTCGTCCAACAGTCGATCAGTGTCGTCGAAGAGCCATCCGGGTTTTCCTACTAATAGTAATGGTGGGGTAATCGAGTGTTGGGACAGTAGATCTGCGTACGCATGGAGGAGAGAACGGATGTTTTTTCGGGGCTCAAAAGTTCCGACAAAGAGCAGGTAATGTCTAGGTAAATTCAAACGGTCATGTGTTGAAATTACCACTTTTTCAGACTGTGGATGAAAACGTTCGTCGGCGGCTAGGTGCACCGTTGTGACTTTTTCTGGATGTACGCCTAGCAATTCAAGTATGTCGCTGCGCGTTGCGTTGGAATCAGCAAGTATCGCATCTGCACGCTTGACTGAAGAGTGAATCTGATGGTTGTAATAGTGCCGACTCTTCGGAGTAAGGAATTTAGGATAGCGCAAAAATGTTAGGTCGTGGATGGTGATGATGGAGCGCCATGGGCCTCCGTGCGGTGCAATGAAATCTGGCGAATGGAGAAGATGTGTCCGCCAAGGCAGTAATTCTAGGGTGAGAGTTGTGCGCTCTAACGGGTGATGAGCAGGTGTAATACACTTGACTAAGCGTATGCCAGATAAATGATGCAGCGATTTGGCATCCTTATGAGATTGCAGAATCAAATAATCGTTGTGGCTATCCAGTAGAGGCAAACGTCTAGACAACTGGCGTATGTACTCAGGGATACCACCGCTGCTGTAATTGGTTAGGCGCGCGTCCAGCGCGATTCGCATTTAGTGATGATAGTCTCCGCTTGCGGCTATGTCAAATATTGCTATTGGCGAGTTGGCCGTTTGCTCGTGAGCGTGCATTGGCTTATAATCTTTACTCGATAGGCACTATCTGATGGATAACTCCAGACAAATCACGAAGAAGATTGACTGGCTAGATGAGCAGCGTCGAAAAGACCGTAAGCTGATAGTAGAGCTGCATGAGCAGTTAAGGGCTGTGCTAGATGCGAATCGGGAGTTAAAGGTTCGAATAGACTCTGTAGAGGGCGAACTCGCTCAAGCGCGAGAGATGATCCATAGTGCCGAAAAAGTAGACGATGTTGTGGAAAGAAATAGCAGGGATTTGATGACTCGATTGGAGACTATGGATGCAATTCGCTCTAAGTCTGAGCGAGAAGGCGAAAGGTTGCGGCAATTGGAACGAGAGGCAATAAATAAGTCTCTGGCTGAGTTAGGTGAAGGCGTGTCTGTAGTGGGTCTATTGCAGGATGATATGACTGCGCGCAAGGATGATAACCATCGCATTAGGGCAGAAACTGCCGAGGTTCGAAGATTAGTTGAGGGTGTTGCGCGGAGCCTAGAGGAAAGTCAGCACTTAATATCAAATGTTCATGAGAGTCGTCGCCTTGATAGCAAGCGTCTAACTGAATTTGGCGCTGCTACTGATGTCTTACGGAAGCGAATAGATGAAATAAAACCGAAATTGGAATCTCTTCAAGATGCCAGTCTTCGTAGTGACCAAAGAATGACCGAGCTAACTGGTTTAGAGACAGAGCGCACACTGGCGCAGTCCGCATGGATGGAGCAGCAGGTGGTTACTCATACCGAGCGAGAACGATGGTGGGATGAATTGAATAGCAAATCTGCAAGAATTGAGACAGTGATTCAAGAGTCATCACGTAAAATGGATTTATTCGAGGAGACGCATCGTGAAATGCAACGGGCCCTAAAATCGTTAGATGACAATATTTTGGGTATTCAACGTCGTTTGGATGAGGCGTTTGAGGTACAGAGGGTGAATCACGAACGTCTCAAAGATGAGTGGAATACCTTCCTCGTTGAGCAGGAGAAAATACGCGCTGATGATCGTTTGATTCGTGATGAAGAATGGCGTGAACATAATCGAAAATACGAGCAACAAGTTGTCCGTCTAGAGGCTCTGGAAGAGGCGGAGAAATCCACTGCTCAATTACTTGTACATTTGCGCTCGATTGATCAGGAGAGGCTTAAGGCCGTCTTCAGTGTCATGCGAGAATTTATGTCAGAGTACGACCAAGACATGAAGAAAGTGCCCTGAGTAAGCACAACTTGCTACCGTTCGCACAGGATTAGCTGGACCTTCCATAAGTAAATGAGCGTCATATCTACTGCTGGGCATGTTGACCATGGCAAATCAACGCTGGTGGAAGCTCTGACTGGTATGCATCCTGATCGTTTAGTGGAAGAACGTGAACGAGAGATGACCATTGATCTTGGTTTCGCATGGATGTCTTTTCCCGAGATTGGTGAGGTTGGTATAGTAGATGTTCCCGGTCACCGTGATTTTATTGGCAATATGTTGGCTGGTGTGGGTAATGTAGCTTCGGTGTTGCTAGTGGTGGCGGCGGATGAAGGTATTATGCCGCAAACCGAAGAGCATCTAGCTATTCTAGACCTGCTTCAGGTTGGAAATGGTGTGGTCGCACTTACTAAAACTGATCTAGTAGATAGTTCCGAATGGGTGCAACTGGTTGTTGAAGAGGTGATACAGCGCCTGGAAATCACTTCTCTGGCCAGCGCTAGCGTGATTCCGGTTTCTGCTCTAGAGGGAACGGGAATCACGGAATTGATGCAGGCACTGACCGAGTGCTTGAGTGCACCACATATCTGGTTGGATGTGTCGCAACCGCGTCTTCCTGTTGACCGCGTATTCACCGTGGCTGGTTTTGGCACAGTTGTCACGGGGACTCTTTTAGAAGGCAGGCTATCTATAGGCCAAGAGGTGGAGATTATGCCTGGCAGTGTCCGGGCACGGATTCGAGGATTGCAGACTCATAAGAATTCTCTCGATGAAGCTGTACCCGGTACGCGTGTTGCGATTAATCTTAGTGGGGTGAGCAAGGATGAGCTGCACAGGGGTGCTGTGATTGTCCAACCCGGCAGCATGCGGGACACTCGCATGATAGATGTTTCTTGTCGCATGCTTTCTGATGCGCACAATTTAATTCCACTGCGGCATAATGAGAATGTAAAACTATTCTTGGGAACCGCCGAGGTGATGGCTCGGGTGCGAGGTATTGGTGCGCGTCAGCTGTTACCTGGTGAGAATGGGTGGTTACAACTTGAACTTTCTGAATCAGTCGCCTGTTTGCGTGGCGACCGATTTGTCTTGCGCCGTCCTTCTCCTGGGGCAACAATTGCCGGCGGAGTAGTATTAGATCCGCAACCGTACCGACGGCATCGACTGCAGGATTCTCTAGTGTTGCAGCGGTTGCGGACATTGGCTGGAGGTAGCCCCGCGGACATCCTACTACAGGCATTGGATACATCCGGCGTAGTTGCATTCAAAGAAGCGGTGACTAAATCAGGACTTGATGACTGGCAGGCGGTGGCGGCTTTGAAAGAATTGAGGATTGCTGGAGATCTGGTTGTCTTTGGGAAAACCACTTCAGATTTAGTGCCTAGCAGCACCACTATAGTCGCCAATCGCAGCAACTGGGAACGACTTTCAAAGGAAACACATGACTTTGTTGCCCAATATCATCGTTTGTATCCACTCCGTGCAGGCATGCAACGCGAGGAGTTAAAAAGTCGCCTTGGACTCCCGATAGTCGCTTTCAATGCCGTGATGAAACAACTGATATCGGAAGGCATGCTTGTGGGAAAAGGCGTGACATTATATCTTCCGGATCACCAAGTTGTTTTTGACGAAGGTACGCAGCAAAGTGTTAATTCGTTGATATCTTGGTTTCACAATGATTTATATAACACCCCGTCGCGCAAAGAAGCTGTGGCCA
Source organism: Anaerolineales bacterium (assembly GCA_022450585.1). GTDB lineage: Bacteria > Chloroflexota > Anaerolineae > Anaerolineales > UBA11657 > CAJWGI01. Next base: position 35,968 of record JAKUPR010000008.1, read on the forward strand.
TGGTAGGCGAGGAGGTCCTTGCCGCCCTATTAGAGCGTGGAACTCTGGTAGCTGTAACTGACGAAGTGCTGTTTCTGACAGAGACGTACGTGGAGATGGAAGTGCAGGTACACGAAAAAATAGCTGTATCCGGTTCTGTTACTGTGGCCGGGGTTCGAGATCTTTTTAAGAATAGTCGTAAATATGCAATTGCTCTTCTTGAAAATATGGATAAGAAGGGGATAACCTTGCGTAAGGGTGATGAACGGGTGCTGCGGTGACGCTTTCGTTATCATTCCTGAGTCTTGTTGCATCTAGAATCTGGTAGGCATCCTTGTATATTTTCTACTAGAGAATTTATGGGACAAATGCGTATCGGTCTGATTACGATATGAGGTTAAGCAAATTAGTTCAGGTAGTCTCGATTTGAACTACCTCCCGATGAGCTATGTGGCTACGTAGACGTTCTACATTACTCTTCCACCAATTGCTGGAATAGAATTCCAATTCCTTGGTTCGTACGTCATCGTATGAGTGGCCGAATGATCTAATCCATATAAACTGGGACTTCTCTTGGTTCACCCAGGTGCCCTCCACCTTAATGCCTGCATCCTCCAGTTTGGGAACCACTTCGCTGTGAAAGATTTCCAGCCAATTTTCAAGTTGACCCTTGTTGATTGTATATGTCCGAAGTTGCGCAATTGTCATGGTATTGCCTCCTATGTGTTTGCTCAGTTACAAGATGCAGACTTGACTATTCTGACAACTGGTATAACAGGACTTAGTATCAAATCTTTGCTAAATGAAGTACTTATTTGTGAAGTAAATGTTGTGTAAGCGCGTCCAGCTCTTCGTCGGAGAAAAAATGAATCACTAATCGACCAGAGCCTTTGCTATTACGCTGAAGTTTGACCTTGGTCCCGAGACTAGCACGTAGTCTGTCCTCTAGGTCTATTTCGGCTCTTGGGCGTTCTGTTGTTGGCAATCTGATGGAGGGTGCCTTGAGCATATTTCGCACAAGTTTTTCGGTCTGCCGGACACTTAATCCCTGTGATTTTATAGTGTCCATCGCGGATCGCTGCAAACTTGGGTTTTGCAGCGACAAGAGGGCGCGGGCGTGGCCTTCGCTAATTTTTCCGTCAGTTAACGAGGTCTGAACATCTAGTGGCAGGCGCAGCAAGCGCATCGTGTTACTCACGGTTGTACGTTGTTTGCCGACGCGATGGGCAATTTCATCGTGTGCCATACCGAAGTCGTCAGCTAGTGCTTGATAGGCTGTCGCGGTTTCTATAGGATTAAGGTTTGTCCGCTGCAGGTTTTCTATCAGGGCCAATTCCAGCATTTCTGCATCTCTGGGTAGGTCTCGTACTATTGCTGGTACGGTTTCCATTTGGGCTATTGCTGCAGCTTTTAGGCGACGCTGGCCGGCTATCAACGTGAACTCTGTGTTGTTTTCTGTTCTTGCTACTAGCAGAGGCTGTAATATCCCATGGGTACGGATGGATTCAGCCAATGCAGCCAATTCGTCTGGGTCAAATCTAGCGCGTGGTTGGCGCGGGTTAGGCCTAATGGAACTTAGCGCTATCCGTGTGGCGCCTTCACCATAGGAATTAGTTGTTGGTAACAGCGCATCTAGACCGCGTCCCAAGCCTCGTTTTATAGCCATATCTCACCTTTGTCTATCTTCGTTAAGTTCCATAAGAATTGAATCAGTGAAAGCATTATGTTCTCGTTTGTTCTTCTTCTATAGGCGAATCTTCCGGGTACTTGTCGCCATTGAGTACTTCGTTGGCTAAGTTGGCGTAGGCTTCAGCGCCAGTGCAGTCAGGTGCATAGGTGATGATAGGCTGTCCGTGTGAAGGCGCCTCGGCAAGGCGCACGTTGCGTGGAATCACCGCTTGGAACACCTTGTCGGGGAAATGACCCTGAACTTCTTCAACTACCTGTTGGGAGAGATTAACGCGTGAATCGTACATTGTCATCAGTATCCCGCGTACATGCAATTTTACGTTGAAAGTTGTCTGCACGCGGGATATTGTCTCCAGCAATTGTCCTAGACCCTCGAGAGCAAGGTACTCGCACTGTACTGGAATCACAACGGCCTGCGCTGCCACAAGGCCGTTAAGCGTTAGGAGTCCAAGTGAAGGCGGGCAATCGATGAGTACATAGTCATATCTGTTTGCTTGGTCAAGAGCTCGACGCAGTCGCTCTGCCCGGTCAGGCTCTTTTACAAGCTCGACTTCCACACCGGCTAACGCGGGTGAGGATGGAACGAGTGACATTTGTAGAGATGCACTGCGCATTGTGTTCGCATGTAACCGCGCCTGCGGGCGGATGAGCAGATTATATGTACCAGCGTTGATGTCTTGCTTTACTACACCGAGGCATGATGTTGCATTGCCTTGTGCATCAAGATCCACTAACAATACTTGCTGATTGAGAGCGGCTAGATAGGCACCCAGATTGATTGCTGTGGTGGTCTTTCCTACTCCGCCTTTCTGGTTGACAAAAGCATAAATTCGTGTCATCTAGGTGGGCGTTTGTAACCCCAGTTTTTGCTTTCTGGATTATACCAAAGCAGTCCTGATTATAGTATAGGCCTTCCGGTTACCGGATGGTGTCTGGTGTAATAGTTACGTGACGGTGGTTACCATCTCCGCTGCTCTCGGTCCGTACTCCGGGATTATCCTGCAGTGTCATGTGGATGATGCGTCTTTCGTATGCGAGCATTGGTTCTAGGGAAATTGGCCTGCCGAATTGGGTAACCTGTTGTGCCATGCGGTGAGCGAGTCGACGAAGTTGCTGCTCACGATGATTCTTGTAACCAGACACGTCAATACTCAGATTGACCCAGCGGCCCATTTTCTTGCGGAGCATGACACGGGCGATGTATTGAAGCGCGTCCATGGTTTCCCCACGGCGTCCAATCAATATACCCAGATCTTCTCCCTCAATATCGATGTTTAGATATGGGTCTTCCTCGTCGTTCGTTGAATGTTGGTATGCTGCACTTAACTCAGCCTCAATTTCCATATGACCAAGGAGCTGGGAGATTATTTGGCAACCGGCTACCGAGACTTCTTCAAGTTCCAATGCGGGAGTTTTGTCAGGCATTAGCACTCGGACGCGTATAGTTAGACCCCCATCAGTGTTTTCATTTTCGTCGTCAACTATTTCAGCTTCAAGATCTTTGGCTGGTACACCTAACTCTTCCTGTGCCTGTGCTATTGCGGTGTCTAAATCCGGTGCAATTATCTCCACACTGTTTGGGATGTTTTCCATAGTGTTCCTTTTCCTAAGTTACCTCAGTTCATCTTCTGCGCGAGCCACCTCTGGCTTTTCTGGCTTGCAGGCGTTTGGCCTTACGACGGCTTATTTTCTTCTCAGCTACTTCAGTAGGATTGGATGGTGATACGGCCGGGGGGGATTTGGTTGGGACGTTACTTGTAATGCTAGCAGCCGCTATGGATGGGAGTGGGATTTCTAGACCCCCTGGTATCCTAAAGTTGTTCCATTCTATTCTTTCACGATTGAGGTACATGTATTGGGCGATAGTAGCAATGTTCGCGGTGACGAAATAAATCGAAAGCCCTGATGAGAATTGTAGTGCAAAAAAGGCAAACATCAAAGGCATCATTGTCATCATCGAGCGCTGCATCTGCGCCGATTGGTCTTTGGGGTCCCCAGCTGGGGGTGTCATCATCTTTTGTTGCATCACTGTTGTTAGGTATACCAGTACCGGAAGAATTGGTATACCTACATCGGGATAGATAGGTAAATGAAGACGATCCGGTTGACTGAGGTCCATCCAAAGAAAATGTCGATTAACTGGAATCATTTTGTGGAATTCGGGGAACCATGAATCGTACGTAGCCTGATATAAATCCACCATCTGTAGTGGTGCTGCTGGAATGGCATGGAGAATGGAGCGGTACATGCCAATAAGGATGGGAAACTGGATCAGCATTGGTAAACATCCGCCTAGCATGGATGCTGGGCTATAGCCGATTTTCTTGAGCTCCTTTTGCATGCGCTCTGGCTCGCCTTTGTACTGTTCCTGCACACGTTTGATTTCAGGTTGCATTGCTTGCATTTTTGCTTGCGATTTTTGCTGCTTTGCCGTCAGTGGAATAAGTAATATACGGATTAGCAAAGTAAGGAGAATTAATGAAAGAACAAAACTGTCACCAAGCCAACCATAGAGCAGCAACAGCGTGTTTGTGAAGGGATATATGATCAGTTGATTCCACATGGTGAAAAAATGAATATTGTTAACTGTCCGGCTGGAATTGCCATGCCAACTGGCCAGATTCTTGATGATAGGCCATCATTAGGCTCTCCCCATTCATCGCAGTAACATATACCAGACCGTCTCGCGCTATGGGGTCGGCGAGCAACCGGTCTGCATTATTGGCATCAACCTGCAGTTCCCAGATCTGATTTCCATTGCGAGCGTTCAGTGCATATAAGTACCCGCCGTCAGTTACTATGAAGATTATGTCATTGTCGATGGCTGGACTTCCACGCACAGAACTATCCAATTGTTGACTTCGCCAATAGGAGCGGCCGTTTACTGCATCCAGTGCATAGACATTGCCGTCTAGGTCCGCAAAGTAGACACTATTGTCAGAGACTGTGGGACTCCCCCAAACCCAACCGTCAGTATCGAAGCGCCATTTCACGAGGCCAGTCATAGAGTCTATTGCGTAGGCATGTTGGGCTAGTGCTCCGACATATAGCATGCCGTCGGCCAGCGTGGGTGTGTCTGCTAGTGCCCCGTCAAGTTTTGTTTGCCAGAGTTTAGCACCGCTTTGCATATCCAGGGCCGTAATGTGGTGGTCCATGCTGGGAAGGTACACTCGCTCATTGTCGGTAGCTGGTGCAGCCCATATCTCTCCATCTGACTCTACTGTCCATGCAGGCAGTCCGCTGGATGGTTGCAGAGCATATAGGGTGTCATCGGCGGCAAAGAAGAGCATTTTCGAGCTAGCACCTACAGCTGTAGGTGCAGTGCCTGATTTATTCCCCGTGGCGTCAAATCGCCAGAGTTCTTCTCCGGTTTCAACACTCAATGCAAAGGCATGTTTGTTGTCAGACCCAGCCAGCGCTAAGTTTCCGTTCTCGGCGGGCGCAGAGTAGAGTTGATTAGTGGTGCGGTCGCCTTTGCCTTCATGAGGAAACTGCCAGCGTAACATTCCGTTCTCTGGTGAGAGAGCGTAGATGGCTGTGTTGTTTGACACCATCAATGTGTCTTCTCCTAGCGTGGCGTTAGGCCATGAAGTTGCTGGTAGTGCGCCGCCACATGCAGTCAGAAGCATTCCAGTCAATACGACAATCCCAATAATTTTATTACCAGTCATGGAACAAACTCTGGTCGGTTGGTGGTACCGGTATCTCTGTAAGATTCGGGAACCGGATCGTAACCACCAGGGTTAAACGGGTGACAACGTAATATTCGTTTGGCACCGAGCAGAGAACCTTGAAGTAGACCATGTCCAAGTATGGCGCTGTAGACATAATGGGAGCAGCTTGGTTGAAAGCGGCAGCTGCGGGGTAGAAGGGGTGAAATGCACCCTTGGTAAATTTTAATGATGTTGAGCAGAATCTTGCTCATCTAATCTTCGCTGTGCAACAAACCTGCACGCAACAATAGCTCAGTAACCGCTTCACTCAGTGTCTGTGCACTACAATCCAGAATGGGTCTGCGGGTTACAAACACAAGATCCCACCCGGAGGTGATACGGGTGCTCTGAGTGTTCAGTTCCGCTCGCATCCGGCGCTTGGCGTGATTACGTTGCACTGCGCCTCCCACGCTTTTGCTGGCTACTAATCCTATGCGGGTGTGGGTCAACCCGTTGCTTCTTGCCAGCAGAACAATTAGCGGGTGCGCCCACGATTTTCCTGTGCGTCGCACCCGCTGGAAGTCGTTCCGACTGCGCAGCCGAATCATTGCCGTGATTCTTTCGCCGCATTATCCCCGCTTCTTATTGCGAGAGGAACTGCCGCTTTTTGTACCGTTCCAGTCTACATGTGGTTTCACATGCACTCGTTGGGGCGCGAGCACGCTTCGCCCCCTACGACGCCGGGACTTTAGCACCTTGCGGCCACCCGCAGTGGTCATGCGTTTTCGGAATCCATGTACTCGAGCGCGGCGACGAATTTTTGGCTGGTAGGTCCTTTTTGGCATCAGATTTCCTTACATAAAAGTGCGGCTCGACGTGCCATACCTGCAACGCGTCGGCCGCGGGAAATTATCACTAGATGTTGTCTGCTTTCGGACTTGCACGTTTGCAGAAGCACAGATTATACCTGAGTACTTCTGGGTGGTCAAATTCTAGACGGGGTCCTCCTAATTTAATCTACATCACCAGTTTCAATTGCGTTTAGACCAGACGATTTGGTTCGTGGCGATTCCTGTGTTTCTCGAACGATGCGAATTTCACGCTGTGGGAAAGGAATCAAGATATCCGCCTTGCGCAAAGAGTTGTATACGGCTGAGTTTACCAGATCGAACATTCTCCGCGTTTCAATGAAATTCTCAATCCACCAACGTAGTCGAAATATCAACGCGGAGTCACCGAAATTCAGAAACAGGGCGTCTATGGGTCGATCCGTCAGGACTCCTGGTACGCTGCGGATTGCGTCTACGAGTGTCTCTCGTGCAAAATCCAGATTCGTTCCATACGCAACGCCCACTTCCATCTCGATGCGGTAATATGTGTCTGGGAAAGAGTGATTGACGACGAGGCTCTTCTCGATCACTGAGTTTGGCACGATAACAGTACGGTTGTCGCGTGTGTGAATGCGTGTGCTGCGTAAGCCTATATCTACTACGTCGCCCCATGTGTTAAGGTCTCGGATTTCGATGCGGTCCCCGATGCGGAAGGGACGATCAATCATTATAAGAATGCCACTTATAGTATCTGAAAGGGCAGCTTGTGCAGCTAGAGCTATTGCTAGAGATCCAATGCCAAGTGTGGCGACTAGAGCACTAACGTCGATATTGAAACGGCCAAGGAGGATTATCAGGGCTATGCCACCCAAAATGGTAAGAATCAGTCGTCTAAGCAAGGGCAGTGCTTGCGCCGCAAGCTTGGTGTCTGCTCTGTCAGAGCGATTCTCCGAAAACCATTCGAAGAACGATGTTACTAGACGCCATGCAATAACCACTGTGAGCACGAGATATGCAAGAAAAAAGAATTGGCTCCAGAAGGGGCTCATTGCAGATGGAATGAAAGTTAGTCTGGTAAGCGCCCAATGTGCAGCAGCTACAAATAATAACGCATACAGGGGTCCGCGGGCAGCGGGAATCATGGCGTCATCTAGCGTGTTCTCAGTACGCCCTATGACGTTGTGTACAATGCGTCCTAGCCAGGCACTCATCAGCTTCCGTCCTATTGTTGGTACCAACAAGAGAACCAGAACCGAAAGCCCAATGTTTAGCCACTGTGTGGCGTTAAGTCCCCAGAAATTCATCGAATGGTTGCTGCGCGCTCACAATTTGCAATGTAGATAGTCCGCATATTATACTGGCAAATGTTTTCTCACTGATGGAGATGCTGTATGACACTGCACCAATCGTAGTATGATTGTTGTGATGAACTTATAGGACATCAGGGGATTGGTTCTCCAGTGAGAGATGGGTCAATGATGTACTATGCGTTACATGATGATCAGGTTCACGGCCTGGGGTATAGAGGCGTGTTACATATGGAATATGAGTTGATTAAATTCGACCAGTTTGGAGAATTACAATGACTGGCATTCAGGATACCATTGATTACATACGAGCTCATCGTGAGCAGTCGATGCAAAGTCTAATGCAGCTTTGCTCTATTCCGAGTATCTCCACTCTTTCTGACCACAGGCCAGATATGGAAAGTGCTGTGGATTGGGTGGTTGAAAGGATGAGTGCTGTCGGTTTGAACGGGGTGCGTGTGCTGCCGACGGGCGGTTACCCGGTTGTTTATGGCGAAAATCTGGGTGCCGACGGGCAGCCTACGGTTTTGATTTATGGGCATTACGATGTGCAACCAGATGATCCAATTGAAGAATGGCTATCTCCCCCCTTCCAACCAACCCTTCGCGGAGAGAATCTGTATGCGCGCGGAGCGTCAGATAACAAGGGTCAGATTGCGGGTGTATTTGCAGCGCTCGAGGCTTGGTCACAGGCGGGTGGAGGCATACCTGTGAACATCAAGATGATGATTGAAGGTGAGGAGGAAGTGGGTTCGCCCAACTTGGCATCTTGTATCAAAGAGCGAATAGATTTATTAGCATCCGATTTTTGTATGAATACAGACTCGGGTATCTTACGCGCGGATCAACCTAGCATAGTATACGGTTTGCGTGGTCTGGCGTATTTCGAACTCTGGGTGCATGGTCCGAAATCAGATTTGCACTCCGGAATGTTCGGTGGTGCCGTACATAACCCAGCTAACGTGCTCTGTGATTTGATAGCAGGAATGCATGATGATGATGGGAGAGTCAACTTGCCTGATTTCTACGACCTAGTATTGCCTGTATCCGATGCAGAAAGGGCCGCATTGGCAAATCTGCCGTACGATGACGAATCCTTCCGCATTAGCGCAGCTGATCCACCACATCTTTTCGGGGAGACTGGATACTCTTCCGTAGAGCGTATCGGCGTGCGCCCATCACTTGACGTAAATGGTATTTATTCTGGTTTTATCGGCGAGGGTAGCAAAACCGTACTCCCAGCTAAGGCCATGGCTAAGATTTCCATGCGTTTGGTTCCTAATCAAAATCCAGATGACGTTGCATGTAGTCTAGATGAGTATCTGCGTGGACATGCACCGGAAACTGTGCGATGGGAGTTGAAGAAGTTAGCTCACGCAAGTCCAGTGGTCGTCAATCGCGAATGTGTAGGTGTGCTCGCGGCCACAGATGCGCTTGAGACAGTCTTCGGTGTAGCTCCTGTGTTCATGCGCATGGGTGGCACTGTTCCAGTTGTTAGCATTCTAAGTGACGTGCTAGGGATTGACACTGTAATGCTTGGATTCGCGCTTGAAGATGATGGTATCCATGGACCAAATGAGAAGTTACACATGCCAACTTTTTATCGCGGCGTGGAAACATACGCCAATTTTTTCGCCAATCTGGCGACTTGATTTTCAGTTGTACTGGATCTTTTAAACAGCATGGTTTTGTTGGCTCAATTTCCATGTGCTCGGTGCTAATGATATAATCGCTTACTCAGGTGATGTTTTGAAGTGGTCAATCCCGTTTTTTGGGTCACGTGTTAAGGATCCCCTGCGTTGGGATTTGGACCGGCGTTTGCAGGTTGGCCGGGCCACATCCCATGCCGCTATTAGCGGTTCACCGCCTTTTCAGGTAGGACATTCTCAGAGCATTGGTTTGGTACGAACACACAATGAAGATTCTATTTTAGCGCTTAGCGGTGCTATGTCGGGTAAGGGTTCAGCCCCGGATTTTGGCCTTTTTTTGGTCGCGGATGGTATGGGTGGTCATCGCAAAGGTGAACGTGCTAGTGCAATTGCGACTCAGGCTGTGGCTCGAGAGATAGGTGGTTATGTATTTGCAGATCTATTAGAGAAAACTCTGGACTTTACGAATATGACGAGGTTTGAGAAGTTGATGCAAATTGCATTGCAAAGGTGCAACGAAAATGTAACTGCCGCGGTGCCTTCCGGTGGGACTACTGTGACCGCTGCTATGTTGCTAGGTGGCTATGCAATCATTGGGCATGTTGGGGACAGCCGCGCCTATCTTCTAGACGATGGGAATATTATTCAACTAACGACTGACCATTCGCTTGTCCAACGCTTGCAGGATTTGGGTGAAATCACGGCACAAGAGGCTGTAAATCACCCGCAACGCAATGTTTTATTGCGTGCGGTGGGTCAAGAGAATGGGCTGCAGGCTGACGTTACTCGTCACTCGTTACGGCCGGGTGCGCGGCTGCTTTTGTGCTCTGATGGTCTGTGGGGTTCTCTGGATGACGATTATATGCAGGAGATCATATCGCATAGTGTGGACGTACAGGATGCGTGCGATAGCCTGGTGACAGCGGCAAACCGTGCCGGTGGGCCTGACAACATCACGACAGTCTTGGTGCAATATAACTACAATTCCGATGACTAACACTGGAGCACATCGCCGTGGACGTCGTATTCTAGTTGTAGATGATGAGCAACGAATGATACGCTTCATTCGCATGAATCTGGACTTGGAAGGATTCTCGGTGCACGAGGCATATGATGGCAAAGATGCTCTTAACCAGATGCGGAAAGTGATGCCGGACCTTGTGATCTTAGACGTCATGATGCCGAAGTTGGACGGTTTTGAAACCTTGGCAATGCTACGGGAAATATCAAGCGTCCCGGTAATTATGTTAACTGCGCGTGGCGATGAAGATGATAGAGTGCGTGGGTTAGAGTTGGGAGCTGATGATTATGTTACTAAGCCGTTCAGTCCGCGGGAATTGGTCAGTCGGGTGCGAGCTGTGCTTCGCAGGGTAGATCCGCCGGAAGCATCGGGAGGAGCACCCATAGAAGTAGATGAGCGCTTGCGTGTTGATTTTGATCGTCACGAGGTCTTTGTTGAGGGTGAACTGGTGAAATTGCGGCCTACTGAGTACCGTCTTCTTTACCATTTAGTACAGAATGCAGGATGGGTGGTGCCACATGACCAGCTCTTAGCTAAAGTGTGGGGTTATGAATACCAGACTGAAACCCATTACCTGCGCTTGTATGTGAATTACCTGAGAGAAAAACTAGAGAAGGATCCTGGCGACCCAAAATACATTCTCACTGAGCGTGGGATGGGGTACCGTTTTGTTGATTACAAGCGTCTCCGTGAAGCCGCCAAAAACAGATGATTGTGAAAGTGTTGACGTCTATTTCTTCAGTAGTTGTCCTGATGTTCCTAGCCGCTCGATAATATCTCTAATTACTACAATACTACGACGAAACTCTGACAACGACACATGTTCGTCAGGAGTGTGGTCCAGGCTTGAATCTCCGGGTCCATAGGCTATAGTGGGGCATCCCCAGGTAGGAGCCACTATGTTCATGTCTGAAGTACCGGTTTTTAGCAAGAAGCGTGGTTTGCCACCCTCGGTACGTATTGATGCGAGTGCGGAGCGTACGAGGCCTGTGTTCTTTGGAGCGCGATAAGCGGGCACTGCAGCCGCCAACGATTCGATCGCAATGTCATTACCAATTAGATCGCGAATCTGTGAATCCATCTCTGGTACGGATAATCCCTCTGGTAACCGGAATGTCACTTGTAGCTGTGCGTGTTCAACTATACCGTCACTATCTGAATGCATGGTACGCAGTGTGGGCGTCAACTTCTCAAATGTCATAGACCGACCCTGATTGAACTCGTTGGTCCAAGTCACGATTTTGTCCCAAGCGGTGACTGTAGTCTCACATACGCCCGTCTTTTTACTTGCTGGATGAGCCACGTCTGACGTAGCAGTAAGCATGTATGTCACTGACCCCTTGTATCCAAGCGTTACTTGGTCCCACCCACTTGGCTCTCCGATAATTAATGCATCAGGCTTTGGGAAATGTTCGCGCAGGTGGGAGGCGCCTGCAGAATTTCCTTCTTCGTGAACTGCGCCCACAACAGTGATTCGTATATTTTGGTTTGTGCACTGAGATGCAGCTGCGACGAACGCCGCTAGCGGCCCTTTAGCATCTACTGCGCCTCGGCCAAAAAGAAGGTCTCCCTGCTTCCGAACTGGTAATTTGCCAGGGACAGTGTCTATGTGCCCCAACAAAAGAACATGTTGTTCTCCCGAGCCGATGCGACCTATTGCGTTGCCAGCAGGGTCAATTTCAGCTTGAAATCCAGTGTTCTCCATCTGCTCGGTTAGATAGCCCACAGCTTCACCTTCGGAGTAAGTGGGACTGTATATTTCCATCAAACCGATGAGCAGTTTTTCAGCGTTTATGACAATCTCTCCTGAACATCTTTCAGTATTTCTGCTGTAGTCGACGTACCACCCAAGTCTGGGGTGTAAATTCCGGATTCTAGCGTGGCGGACAGTGCTTCACGCAACTGCTCCGCTGCTGCGTTGTGCCCGATATCTGAAAGGGCCATTCCTAAACTGAGCATAGCGGCGATGGGGTTTGCAATTCCTTTGCCGGCTATGTCGGGCGCTGATCCGTGTACCGGTTCGTATATGGCGTGATTATCTCCAATATTTGCCGAGGGTGCAACTCCTAGTCCTCCTACGAGCGCGCTTGCGATGTCAGATAATATGTCGCCATACAAGTTGGGTGCTACGATTACATCGAAGTTTTCGGGTGTGCGCACCAGATCATGTGCAAGCGCATCAACCAGCCTTTCCTCGATTCTGATCTCAGGAGCGTAGGTTTTTACCGTCTCACGTACTGTGTCTCTAAACAGGCCGTCCGACACGGTAAGCACGTTGGCTTTGTGCGCGATTGTAAGGATGCCACGGCGTTGTTGTGCCTTCTCTGCAGCTATGCGAGCAATGCGCTCGCAAGCTTTCCGAGTGATTCTTCGTTCTGCGATGGTACTGTCCCGATCTGTCCAGCGCTCATTGCGTATGTATAGTCCTTCTGTGTTCTCCCGCACTATTAGGATATCGATGTTGGCCTGCGAAGTCGTAACGGGCATCGAGCATGCTGGTCTCAGATTTGCGTAAAGGTTCAGTTTCTGTCGCAAATCAAGTATTGGACTGCTGTATCCGGGTGCTCCTCCGGAGGGAGAGCTAGTTGCACCGAACAGAGCGACTGAGCAACGCTCAATTGCAGCTATTGTGCTTTCGGGTAGGGCGTTCCCGGTTTCTTGGAAGCATCTCCATCCCACAGGATGTATTTCAGTATTGAGGCCTAGGTCTAGCGTGTCGAGGATTTCAGCTGTGGTCGGGATAACTTCGGCGCCGATCCCGTCCCCTGGAAGGAGGCATATGGTGGTCATATGATTTGTGACGAATGAGATTACACGTTGGTTAAGAATCTATTTGATTCTGTACTTTTTGTTTGACAAATTCTATCACCCCTCCGACCTCCAATATGTCCCGAGCGGTCTCTGAAAACGGAGCAAAAGGAAAATTGTGGGCGTCTAAAGCTATTGTATGATGTTGCATGTCGACCATGATGTGCCCTCCGTGTTCTGCTTCGGCTACTGCTCGTGGACAGATAATGGCCGGCAAACCATTATTGATGGCATTGCGGTACCAAATCCTTGCAAAGCTTATCGCAATGACTGCTCCTACACCTGCCGCCGTCAGACAGGTGACCGCCTGTTCACGAGAGCTGCCATTACCGAAATTCTTCCCTGCAACTATGATGTCGCCCGTCTGAACATTGGATGCGAATGTGGGATCAAGGTCTTCAAGTGCATGAGACGCCATCTCAGTTGGGTCGTGCATTGTATAGGTATATTTGCCGGGAAAAATTACATCAGTGTTGATGTTGTCTCCATATTTCCATATCCGTTTTTGTGGGTTCATAGTGCCTCGAATTCACGCGGATCCGTTATCATTCCTGCCACGGCAGTAGCCGCAGCAACCTCTGGACTTGCAAGAAAGATCTCAGCTTCTGGCTGACCCATACGCCCGCGAAAATTGCGGTTACCTGTGGAAAGACATACGTCTCCGGGAGCCAGTACTCCCATATGATTTCCCATGCAGGGTCCACAGCCGGGTGTACCAAGGGTTGCACCCGCTTCTAGTAGGGTGGTAATGTATCCTTGTTCAATTGCTGCCTGTAAAACCTGGCTGGATGCAGGTACTATCAGCATCCGTGTTCCATTTGCTATCTTCCGGCCATGCAGTAGTCGTGTTGCCACAGCTATATCTTCTAGACGCCCATTGGTACAGGTGCCTAGAAACACTTGATTGACCTTTTGACCAGCTACCGCTTGGACCGATTTTACGTTGTCCACGCTATGAGGGCATGCGACCTGTGGTTCAAGGGTGTCCAAATCAACCTCGACTGCTTGTGAGTATACTGCTCCTTGGTCTGGGTAGATTGCATTCTCTCTTATGGATGATTGTTTATCATTCCTGTTTGAGTGCACTGATAGCCATTCAAACACAAGATCGTCCGGTGGCAGATAGGCGTTTTTAGCACCAATTTCCGCCATGAAATTTGGGATGACCATGCGGCTTTCGATGCTCAGTGTGGAAACTCCTGATCCGTCAAATTCTACCGAAGAGTACAATCCGTAATCGGCGCCAAGTTGCCCTATAAGGTGCAGGCATAAGTCTTTGCTGCTGACACCTAGTGGGAGTGCTCCACTGAGGGTCACCTGTATACTTTCGGGTACACGCAGCCATAGTTCACCGGTTGCCCAAAGTGTTGCTGCTTCGCTGCGCCCAACTCCTGCTCCAAATGCTCCCATCCATCCAAAGTGAGTAGTATGACTATCTGCGCCGAGAATAAGTTGCCCCGGCAAAATCAACGCTTCTTCGCTAAGCACTTGATGGCATATGCCCCGTCCAACTTCGAAAAAATTGTTGATACCTTGGTCAGACACGAATTTGCGGACTTCAGCATGATTGCGAGCATGTAATGGGGTTGGTGGTGGCGCTGCGTGGTCAAGTGTAATGGCCAGTTTTTCGGATTCATATACGTGCTCCAAACCAAACTGGGAAAATATTTTGGCTATGGCGGCCGTGTTATCATGCGACAGGATGCGATCTGGCCGTGCGTCTACTGTTGTTCCTACGGAAACTTCTGTCACCCCAGAGGCACGGGCGAGGGCTTTCTGGGCGAAGGTTTGTGCTAGTATCATCTAGTCTCTTTGTCTTGCTCCTCTTTCACTGCCGTAATACCAGACCTGTTTACTACGTCTTCCCATTGATGAAGCAACTCGTCAACGTCGTTGAGTGTGAGGCGTTTGTGGTCTGCCAAGGCTTTGATGTGACGTGTGACTGTCTGCAGATTTTCAGGTTCAATACTGATTCCGAGTTGTGCAGCGCGGTCTTGTACCGCGTTCCATCCGGTCAATTTGTGTGCAATAGAAATGTAGCGGGTGAGTCCGAAATCAGCAGGATCAAGTATTTCATAAGTATCTGGGTTGTTCAGCATTGCTTTAGCGTGAATACCGGCTTTGTGAGTAAAAGCTGTAACGCCCGTGATGTAGTGATTGAATGGTATTTCAATTTCTACCTTATCCGCCACAAGTTGATTCAGTTCGTGCAGTTGGTGTAGGCGATATTTAGTGCGTACCGATGAAGGTTCACTTGCGTATAGGCGTGCAATCAGACCTTCTAGCGATGTAATTCCGTTGCGTTCGCCGATGCCTAGTACTGTTGTATCAATGTGAGTGGCTCCGGCATTTAGTGCTGCGAAACTGTTGGCGATGGCGCAACCTGTGTCGTTGTGGCCATGGAATTCGATGTCTGCGTCAGTTATTTGACGCAGTGTTCGGACGAGGTCCGTGACCTGGAAGGGAGTGGCTACCCCGACTGTGTCAGCTAATCCGAAACGGTCGACAACATTGAGATCAGATATTGATTTGTAGACTCGCATGAGGTCTTCGTTTGTACTACGAAAGGAGTCCTCCGTAGAGAAACGTAGTTCAATTGGCGGGGCAGAGGTACGTATGTAGGTCAAGACTTCGGAAGCTATGTCGATGATTTCGTCAATTGTTTTACCGTGGCTGAAATCCCGTAAATAGGATGAAGTCCCTATGACGACGTCTAATCCGTCCGCTCCAGTGTCCAAGGCTATGCGTGCATCATCCATGTGGCAGCGGATGTGTGTTAATATTTTTGAGGAGAGGTCAAGGGATGCGACTCGAGTGCAGTCGGCGCGCGAGTTGGGTGATGCGCAGGGGGAAGTAAGTTCGATATATTCAACTCCGAAATTAGACAATGCTTGCGCGATTTCTACTTTGTCATCAGAGGTGAATTCGGCACCGACGAATTGTTCGCCCTCACGAAGGGTGCTTTCAATGATAGAAAAGTCATTTAATGGCATGGTTTCCTCAAAAAATGAGCCTTAATTACATCAGATGTGATCATTAGTTAGATAGATTGGCTTTCACGTAGGACTTTTGTGACTATGGCGCTAATTTGGTTACAATCTTTGTGGCTGATGACCAGTGGTGGGAGTAGGCGCAGTATAGTTTTTCCAGCTGGAAGAGCAAGCAGCCTACGTTTTTGTAGCTCCCTTAGAATTGGAGTAACTTTTTGCTTTAATTCAATGCCAATCATTAAACCTAAACCGCGCACTTCTCTCACAATGGGTAAATTGGATTCGCGGAGTTGGGTAAGAATATGCTCTCCCATTTCTGCAGCTCGTTCCGGCAGCTTCTCAGTTTCAAGGACTTTCAACACTGCGACAGAAGCAGCGCAAGCCAACGGGTTGCCACCGAAAGTAGAACCGTGGACTCCAGAAGGCAATTCGCTGACCCGGGTTCCTAGTAGTGTTGCACCCATTGGTAGGCCCCCTGCCAATGACTTCGCAATACAAAGGATGTCCGGC
Source organism: Anaerolineales bacterium (assembly GCA_022450585.1). Taxonomy (GTDB): domain Bacteria; phylum Chloroflexota; class Anaerolineae; order Anaerolineales; family UBA11657; genus CAJWGI01. Next base: position 52,404 of record JAKUPR010000008.1, read on the forward strand.
TCTATACCGTAATGCTCGTAAGCGAACATCTTCCCTGTTCGGCCCAGTCCTGTTTGTACTTCGTCAATGATCAGCAATGCTCCATTCTGGTGACATAGTTGTTGAGCTGTGTGCAGGTATTCCGCATCTGCCAGTCGTACACCGCCTTCTCCTTGTACCACCTCCAGAATCACCGCCGCGGTACGTTCGCTTACGGATTTATGTAGTGCTTCAGTTTTGTTGAAGGGAATATGGGTAACGTGTGGTAGCAAAGGTTCAAATGGCATGCGGTGCTTTTTCTGGCCCGTGAGGGTAAGTGACCCCATGGTTCTACCATGAAAGCTACGTAGTGTGCTAATTAATTCGCTGCGTCCGGTGCTTATACGTGCGAATTTCAGTGCGGCTTCAACGGCCTCAGTGCCAGAGTTGCATAGGAAGGCGCGCTGCATTCCTTCCGGTGGTAGTGCTGCTAGGTGGTCGAGTAGACGTGCCCGCTGGTCGTTGTGGAACACTTCTGGGCAGGTGATAAGTTGTTTCGCCTGTTTTTCTACGGCCGAAACCACGGAAGGATGACAATGCCCTATATTGACAACTCCGTGACCGGAGATGCAGTCGATATACTCCTGTCCATTCTCATCCCATACGTGTGACCCCTTGCCTCTTACAATTGTAAGATTGCGTTTGGGATAGACGCCGCTTGTATGTATTGCTTCGATTGTCTGAAAATTATCCATCGATCGTTGTTCCTAATCCCTGCAGTGCTCTTGCAATCGGATTTGGTCCCCTCCCATCTCCAAGAATCACCTGAGACACGCCGCCCTGTAAAGCCTCAAGGCAACCAATAAGTTTGCGTTTCATTCGCCCTTTCGCTACAGTGGTAATAGCTTTTTCAAGTTGGCTAATATCCAAGTGGGGGATGCGACTGTTTTCGTCTGTGACATCATGCAGCAGCCCAGGGACGTTGCTAAGGATTAGCAGAATTTTGGCGCCTAGTGCGGTAGCTATCTGAGCGGCGGCGCGGTCACCATCAATGTTTAGTGGTTGCCCAGATGGTGAGATTGCTACTGGAGCTACAACTGGCGTCAAGCCACAGTCAAGCATCGCTCGCAGTGGCTCAGGATTAACCTGTCGAATACGTCCGGTATTGTCATCTCGCAATATTTTTCGTTTGCCGTTTTCCACGATTCGCAGCGTGGATTTACGATCTGCAATCAACAGTTGTCCGTCAAGTCCGCTGGTGCCTGCGGAGTTTACTCCAATAGATTGTAGGTGGGATACTAGTTGTCGGTTCAATAGACCGGTCGCCATTAAGAAGATCTCCAGTGTGCGCCGGTCAGTGTATCGGCTAGTATGGCCACTGACTGAAGTGACAAAGCGTGGTGGATGTCCAAGCTCTTTACCTAGATTGGTCGTCATCTCCGAACCACCGTGTACAAGCACAATTTTCTTCCCTTCATGAGTATGTGCTGCTACATCTGACGTAATGTCATCAGGATTTATGCCAATCGCGCCTCCAATTTTGACAACTAACATGATGTCTGTTTTATATGGGATGGAGCCCGGTAAACTCTAGGGCAGTTTCCTCTTCAAAACCGCACATTAGATTAAGGCATTGCAATGCTGTTCCAGCTGCTCCTTTCATCAAATTGTCGATTGCACATAATGTGACTACGCGGCCGGTTTGGGAATCTAAGTCAAAACTTACATCGGCGAAATTGGTTCCCGATAGTATTTTTGGCTCCGGTCTCCGAAAATTACCCTGTTTCTCGCGTACTATTCGTACGAAGGGTTCTTGTTCATACGTGGCACGATATGCGCGCCACAGGTCCCTCTCCGTTGTGTCAGGTTTGGTAAAGGCATGGGCGGTAGCCAGTGCTCCGCGTACTATCTCAATAGCTGTCAGACTCATGTGGGTATCGGAAATACCCAGACTCTGTTGCACCTCGGCGACGTGACGGTGTCCGACCGGCGCATAACTACGCACAACACCTTTGCGTACCGGGTGGTGGCTGCTCTGATTGACCTTTCTGCCTCCCTCAGATGATCCGGTCTTTACTTCGGCGATGATTGGACGGTCTCTAACAAGAAGATTGTGTTGGACTAACGGTAGTAGCGCCAGCATTGTGGCAGTGGCGTTGCATCCTACGCCACTTACATAATTTGCCTTGCGGATAGCTGCCCGGTGAATTTCTGGTAGACCATAAACAAAGCGGGGCAGCCAATCAGGCGCGGCGTGTGCTTGGCCGTACCAGTGCTGATAATCATCATGTGACCTTAGTCGAAAGTCAGCCGAAAGATCAATGATACGTGGAGCCAACTTTGCATAATCCTCAATTGCTCGCTGTGCGATGCCATGCGGTTGCGCCAGCACGAGTATGTCAGCTTTTGTTAGCGCATCAGATGTGACGAAATTTGGCAATTTGCACCCTCGCAGGTGGGGATGTGCGCGACTCACTGGTTGTCCGGCATAGGTGCGAGATATTGCCTGCCCGATTTTCACCTCCGGGTGATTGACTAGCAATCGTAGCATTTCTCCCCCTGTGTATCCGGAGGCGCCGACAATAGAAACTAGGATACTCATTTGGTTACCTGAAGAGCCTGGTCTATTATCATGCCTGGTAAGTCAACACCGGTTAGCGGCACTGTGGAGTGGAATTCCATTGTGTGGTTTATTTCATTCACTAAGAGCCCGCGCTCAGGGTCCTCAAGTAGGTCAATTGCTAGTACACCGCCTCCCACTGCCTGTGCGGCGCGCTGACAAATATCGTGTAGTTCTGCAGTGACTTTACACTCGCTTGCAGTGGCGCCACGGGCGGTGTTAGTAAGCCAATGCTTAGAGTGACGATAAATAGCGACTGGCGTCTCTGTATCAATTACGAATGCACGGATGTCGCGTCCGGGTTTTTCGATTAGCTCCTGTATGTAGTACAACTGGTGCTGGAAGCTTCCTAAGACCTCACGATGCTCAAAGACTGCTTCGGCCGCATCACGGTCATTGATGCGGTTGACCAAACGCCCCCAAGAGCCGATTACGGGCTTGATTACGTATGGGTAACCTAGTTCTTCCCCGGCATCAATTGCTGTATCTACGCTGAATGCGAGGCGGGTGCTTGGCTGCGGAATCCCAGCTTGGGTAAGAGCGATGGTCGTAGACACTTTGTCGCTGCAGACTGTCGCCACTTCATGCGAGTTGATTGTAGGTACGCCGATGCTGTTTAGCACCTGGGCAGCGTACAGTCCTCTACTTGTACTTAAGCTGCGAATAATAACAGTGTCATAACGCTGCCAGTATTCCGCTTTGTTGAGTTCGAACGTGACGTCTCGATCCAGAAGCCTGTCGTAGGTAACGTCACGATTATCGAGGGCTGCAAATAGCCATTTTTCCTCGACGCGCAGTCGAGAATATAGGACTCCAATACGCATGGTAACTATAATTAGGCGTCAAACATGCCGTTCGAAGCGGTTATCACTTCTTATTCTCCCCAGTCCTCTGCTTCTTCGGGTGCCAGCATTATTGAAAGGGGCTCTAGTGAGCGCACTTCGAGATCAGCCCCGCAGTCTTCACATGTGAGTATCTCTCCTAACTCGACTTGCTCTAGGGTGAGCTTGCCGACACACTCAGGGCACTCTGAACTGGTAGTAATAGTGTTGGATGTCATGTTGTGTTCTCCTCTGCAATAGTGTTTATCAGAATAAAAAAAACCCCACATTTGGTGGGGTCGCTCTCTGCAAATGGAACTCAAGTTCTTCTACTACTGCACCTCTGCTTCCACAGGCAAATCAGCTAACCCCGCACGGGTAAGCTTTTCCTTCTTGGACTTCTTGGCCTCGATGCTAAGAGGTAGTGAGAATGTAGTCATAATCCCTAGTTTTCCGCGCAGGAGTGTATCACATGATCAGGATTCGTGCAAATAGTGACTGAAATTGGCCAATCTCGTATAGGATACCAATGGTACAATCAGGAAATCCTACAACTGATAACTACAAAGTGTGGTTGTAAAAGAAGTGCTGTGGCCTAGCATATACGGCAATCGATTAGTTGATATTTCTAGTAGACTAAGGTGTTTCTCAGGTCCATAGGATGAAATGAGATTGGTTCACTATGTCTCTACACACAATTTGCGAGATGCAAGGCAGCAACCAAATCCGAATCACTTATTGTTATGGTAAGGACTAGGGAAACAGCTCATAACATATGAACTTCCGTCCTTTGGGGAGAACCGGAGTACAGGTAAGCGAACTTTGTCTGGGGTCCATGACTTTCGGGGCAATAGATGATGGGGCTGCATGGAGGCGACCTGGTGGACCAATCGTATCCAAGGTAGCACACGAAATGATCAACAGGGCAATCGATGCTGGTATAAACTTTATAGACACTGCTAACGTCTATAGCCGTGGCCGGTCTGAGGAAATCATTGGGTCGGCACTCAAAAACAATGGAAAACGTAGCAGTATCATTATCTCCACCAAAGTCCAAGGACGCATGTCTGACGACGACCCTAACGCCGCGGGAACCAGTCGCCGCCACATCATTGAACAATGCCATGCTAGTCTTAGGCGCCTACAGACTGACTATATTGATTTGTACCAGCTGCATCGACCTCAATCAGACATACCAGTCGATGAGAAGCTCCGAGCGTTTGATGACCAAATCAAAGACGGTAAAGTAAGATACATCGGCACTAGCACGTTTGCTGCTTGGCAGGTTGTGGAGTCATTGTGGGTATCCAAGGAGCTAGGACTCAATCGGGTTATCTGTGAACAACCACCCTACAATATCTTGGATCGTCGAATAGAACGTGAGCTCATACCAATGGCTACAACATATGGTATTGGCATAATGCCGTGGAGCCCAATAGCTCAAGGTCTATTGACTGGAAAATACCGTCGCGACAGAATGCCAGATGAAGGTCGTTACACGGATGTAAAGAAGTTGCCCATAGTACACTCGCGACGTCTCAGTCCAGATGTATTTGACGTTATTGACAAACTAGACCCAATCGCTAAGGAAAAGAATTGCACCATGTCCCAATTGGCATTGGCATGGGTACTTGGTCGTCCTGGTGTTACTAGTCCAATTGTCGGACCACGTACATTAGCGCAACTCGAGGACAACCTTGGAGCTCTAGAGGTGGTGCTCACAGATTCTGATCTTGCTCAAATTGACGAGATCGTACCGCCAAAATCGATGATAACCCCATTCTATGAAGCAGATTTCGGGCCTCATCGATTTAAGTGGTGATAATGCGAGGAACCTAGAGAATGACTGGTGTAGATAACAGTCATAACCTCAAAATAAATAACAAAACATTGATTCGTGCGGTTAC
>JAKUPR010000080.1 GCA_022450585.1 Anaerolineales bacterium
CTGGGTCAACAGCCACATCCACCTCAGGGCCTTTTCCACTACCTACCCTTTCTCCGTTGAATAACATGGGTGCGTCATCCTTCTCTCCTTCACCTATCACGATCTCGCCATCCATCCGCACGGTGCTTAGCAGTAATCTCATGGCGTCCACCGCCGCGCCATCACCCGATTCTTTTTGCCCCATACCAACCCATCGCGACGCAGCTAACGCAGCCGCCTCTGTCGCACGTACTAGCTCTAGGCCTAAATTACGATCTGGAGCTTCGCTCATTCTTCCTCACAATTGCCACTCCGACCTCCCCAATTCCAAAATGCCATCAATTACTCCATATGTCTCTTTAGATTATAGCGTCAGTTTTCTCATGCCATACTAGTCACTTGCTGAATATCATTACGCCATCCTTCTTCAACCTTGACGTAGCTTTCTAGATACACCTTACCTCCACGCATAGCTGCAATCTCACGTCTCGCACGCGCACCTATCAATTTCAACATGCTCCCATGTTTTCCTATCACTATCCCTTTGTGCCTTTTCTTTTCCACAATAATCGTGACCGCAATGCTCGCCAATTTATCCGATTCCTCCTTGTATTGCTCCACCTCCACGCCCACGCCATGTGGTACCTCTTTTTGAAGATAGTACAACACCGACTCTCGCACAATATCAGCTGCCAGCTGCCTCATACTGGTCTGCGTAATTTCGTCATCGGAAAAATATTCCTCCCTAGCAGGGAGTACCGCAGAGATTTGATTAAGCATCATGTCAAGATTGTCGCCCCGCTTCGCCGATACGAGCATCCATTGCGCACTAGGGAGCAAACTACGGATTCTGTCAGTCCTCGACAGGACGTCGCCGTGAGCAAGGCGATCGCTTTTGTTCATTGCCACCACTACGGGCTTACCATCTTCTCCCGCCCTTTCCCTTAGCTTTCTGCCAATTTCCTTGTCCTGGGCCGACACCTTGCGGGAAACATCGACTACCCATAACACCACATCTGCTTCCTCCAACGATTCATCGGCCGCCCTTAACATGTGTCTTCCGAGTTCATTCCGCGGTCTAATTCTTCCCGGCGTGTCACAAAACACAAACTGCTCTCTCTCTGTAGTATAAATTCCTAGCTGCAGTCTTCGTGTTGTCTGTGGCTTTGCCGATACTATATTGACTTTTTGTCCCAAAATAGAGTTGATCAAACTAGACTTACCGGCGTTGGGCCGACCGATAACTGCAATATATCCGCATTTGAACCCACCAGGGTTACTCATCACCAGTTTTATCCATTAGTGGTAAACTCCCGGCACAATCTCGGACAAATAAAATGACACATCTTCACAACGACCTAGACAAACTAACAGTACTGGGGAACAAGGCCAAACCATCCCGCACGCTGGAAAGTTTTCCTAACCGGCATAAGGAGAGAAATTACACCGTTACCGTGCGAACCAGCGAATTTACCTGCCTCTGTCCCATTACAGAGCAACCTGATTTTGCCACCATCACAATCAGATATATTCCTGCCGCCAGCATCTTAGAGTCAAAATCACTCAAGTTATACCTATGGTCTTTCCGTAACGAGGGCATATTTCACGAACACGTCTCTAACACCATACTCGATGACATCGTAGACGCTGTCCAGCCTCGCTGGTGTAAAGTCGCCGCACGTTTCTCCAAACGAGGTGGCATTGCCATCACCGTGCAAGCCGAACATGGCAATAGAAGCTAACTTGCTGTGGGCGATCATTTATAAAAGGCCTTAGTCTGCCGCAATCCACTATAGACTTGCTCGTTCCAATTTTCGTATTATCTTACCCATACCCAACTCGTTCGCGCACCCATCACTAACGCCCAACAACGGTATATGCCCCTCAACACACTTGTATTCCATCCGCTCCAGAGCTTTATCCTTCCCTATGTATACACCCGCCATAACGGGGAACCCGGGGAATCCACCCTCGCCGTCACTCACAAACACCCCAGCACCCAATCCCACATCTATGTCTCTCAACATCACACTAGAGACCTCACCTTCTTCCTGCCAGCCCACCACGTCCGCCCGAGGATATCTAAATCCCGATGCCAGAATCCATTTAACGGCTTCAAAGCCCCTATGTATCCTGCCGTAATCATCAGCCGCATACGCAGGAAAAAAGATCGTCCCTCTCCCTAGCATTCTCACTGCACAACGACCAAATACGACCGGACCAAACGACTTTACTCCTTCTGACAGACATTCCTTAATCCCATCTCCCCTCAAAAGAAATTTGTAGCGCCCATATTCAACAAAATACGCCTCTATACGGACACTAGGCGGCTTATCCGACAGGCCCTCTGTCACACGTTGGGCCCGGCCCCTACCACATCTGAGGAAACTTCGCCCACAAATTTCTTAAAGTTTTTGTTGAAGCGCCCGGCCAGATCACGCGCCTGCGCATCATAGGCATCCTTGTCTTCCCATGTTTCTCGCGGATTCAGTATCTCGTCTGGAATTCCCGGGCACTCCACTGGCACTCCTACACCAAAGACAGGATGTGGAATAGTTGCCACTTCATCCAATTCACCCTCCAGTGCCGCGTCCACCATCCGTCGCGTGTAGGCCAGTTTCATGCGCGACCCCACCCCATAAGCCCCTCCGCTCCAACCTGTGTTTACTAGCCACGCCGCCGTTCCATGTTCACGCATTTTTCTTCCCAGCATTTTTGAATATACGGAGGGATCCAAAACCAAAAATGGTGCTCCAAAGCAAGCCGAGAAAGTCGCTTCTGGCTCATTTACCCCCCGTTCAGTTCCCGCCACCTTTGCGGTATATCCGGAGAGAAAGTGGTACATCGCCTGCTCAGGAGTCAAACGACTAATTGGCGGCAAAACGCCAAACGCATCGGCTGTCAGAAATAGCACATTCCGCGGATGTCCACCCCGACCTTCAGGGACGTGATTGGGTATAAAGTCAATGGGATAGGATGCTCGTGTGTTCTCAGTATATTTGTCACTATCCAGATCAAATTCTCGTGTACGCTCATCAAGGTCGACATTCTCGATAATCGTACCGAAGCGGCTCAGTGTGGCATATATCTCCGGTTCACCCTCTGGCGCCAGTTTTATCACTTTTGCGTAACACCCGCCCTCGAAATTGAACACGCCGCTATCACTCCAGCCGTGCTCATCGTCACCTATCAAGCCACGGTTATCCACCGCCGAAAGCGTCGTTTTGCCCGTCCCCGACAGCCCAAAAAAGACCGCCGTTTCACCGTTGCCCCCAACGTTAGCCGAGCAGTGCATTGGCAACACGTCAGACTTCGGCAACAAATAATTCAATGCAGAGAAAATCGATTTCTTTATCTCTCCAGCATATCGAGTACCCGCTACCAGAACCATCCTTCTATCGAGATTCAGGACAATTGCCGCACCGGAGCGTGTACCATGTTTTTCGGTTATTGCATCCATGAGCGGCGCGTGCAGCACCGTAAAGTCAGGTTTAAATTCTCTTAACTCCTCCTCTGTTGGCTGCAAGAACATGTTATGCACAAATAGCGACTGCCAAGCACCCTCTGATACAACACGTACTTTTAGTCGGTTTTCGGGGTCCGCACAGGCGTAAACATCCATCACGTATAATGTCCGCTTATTCAGATATGTCAGTATATCGGACTGGAGAGCCGCGAAATGCTCTTCCGTCATTTCCACGTTTACGCTTCCCCAGTTTACCTCTTTTGCGCTTGTCCCCTCACGCGCAACAAACCTATCGTTCGGAGACCGGCCCGTATGCGGTACTGTAACCGCATGAAAAGGCCCAGAGTTAGTAAGGCTTCCCTCGCCATTCTGCACCGCCTTCTCAATTAATGCTGCCGGGGCTAAATTCCAGTGTTCCTCCGGAGCCTCTATATTACATAATTCCAGCCCGTATTTACTGCGTATCATATTAGTGTCACTCCCTTCATCTGGTGTTTTTTTTAATTATCTCTATTTTTTTACCAATGAGTCATAAACCCATTTTGTTCACAATCTCTAAAGTTCCTCGTACAGACGCCACGGATTTACCTAACATCTCTTGTTCTCTCGCATCCAGCTGAACTTGGACAATCCTCTCGACACCTGACGCACCAATTACGGCGGGAACGCCCATAAACATACCGCTTAATCCATATTCCCCCTCCAGATAAGCCGTTACAGGAAGCACCCGCTTCTGGACCCCTACTATCGCG
>JAKUPR010000081.1 GCA_022450585.1 Anaerolineales bacterium
CTTAGGCCCTATACAAAAAGCCTCAGTATTGTCAAGAATAGGTACCAACGTGCCCTCATGGCAATGATCCACATGGTCATGCGTGGAAATAATACAGTCTGCTAACCGCACCTCATCTGGTTTGATCGGAATTGACGTAGCTCGATAAGCATCTGGCACCGAATCGTCCGGTGTACCGTAGAAATATGGATCAATCCAAATTGTTGTCTGGGGGGTGCGATAGAGAAAACTAGGCCCTCCCAAAGACCAGAATGAAACCCCCCGCTCAACCTTACTCTGCTCCACCTCATCCAAGAATGTTTTGGGCCAATAAGCTACGTCGCGCATAAGTTTTTTCCTTTCGCCTATAAATCAATAGGGCAGAATACCGCCGCATACATTGTAGGTCTGTCCAGTCATATAGCTGGCATCACTAGATGCAAGAAAGACAACAACATTGGCTACATCCTCAGGTTCCTGAATACGACCAAGAGGTATGCTGTCAACCGCACTTGCTTTCACGGACCCAATCGGAGCACCTTCGCGCTTAGCTATTTCACGGTCTATAAGATCCCACATAGGCGTGTCGACTATCCCAGCACATACGCAATTGACGAGAATACGATGTTGAGCCAGTTCTAAGCCCATCTGCTTTGTCAATGCAACAACAGCATGTTTACTGGCTGCATAAGCACCTAGAGGAACATCCTTTCCAGGAGCAATCTTGCCGGCGCCAGAAGCGTTGTTTATTATCCTGCCTCCACTCCCAGTCTTTATCATCTGTCTTGCAGCAGCCTGAGAACACAGCAAAACACCTTTTGCGTTTATATCCATCATCGTATCCCACACAGATTCATCAGTATCCATTAAGGGCACAACAGCTCCCACCCCAGCGTTGTTGACCAAGATATCTAATGACCCAAATTTGCCAACAGTATCCTGGACCATTTGATTTACATCTTCTTTCCGCGTCACATCGACCTGCAAAGCCACTGCTTGACCGCCGTCCGACTCTATCTCTGCAACCACATTATCTGCATTGCTGCTATCTATGTCAGTGACCGCTACACTAACACCCTCAGACGCAAGTCTCAGACTAATGGCACGTCCAATTCCTCGTCCCGCACCAGTCACAATAGCCACCTGACCTTCTAAATCATATCTAGGCACAGTACTCTCCTCAAAAAACTTCTAGTCGCTTTTTTCTTTCATTTCATACGGCTCTTGGACTAGTTCAAGAATAAAACCGTCCGGGTCCTTGAAGAAAACCACGTGCACAATTGCCCAACCCAAGTCGAAGCTTACGGGTTCAGATATAAATTCAACTCCCTTGGATTTTAATTCATTGTAACTTGCCCAGACATCTGGCACCCCAAAGCAAAAATGTGAATGAGCGACGTCTCCCAATTGTGCCGTGGAAACACTGCCTTCTGGCACTACATACTGCTGCAAATCGAGCTCTATACCTGGAGTATCAGGCGCCTCTAATCGGATCACCTGCATAACAACTTCCGGTTTACCGCACATCTTGGAGATAGTTTCACCCTCCAGCCTATGCCGCTCAACCTCTTTCATCCCGAGCAAGTCGCAATAAAAGGCCAATGAGCGGTCCATGTCACTCACTGTTAAAGAAATGTGGTCAAGAATATTCACTGAATTAATCATAGAGACCTCCGGTCACCAGTAAGTACGTTACTCGCAGAAATTATATCACCCTCGCTGTTGATTCATAATCTCATCAACCGTAAAACTTCTTCCCTTTAACGCATGCATCTAAGCCTATCGCAACATTTGGGGCAAATGATTCCACTAATAATGGAACCATAAGTCGAACACATCTAACGCGGAAACAGCACCGATATTTGTTGCATACAGACCAGTCTATCACGCCAAAAGCAGCCAAGGATTCTCGAGTGCTTTTTTCAAAGCGGCGAGAAATCTAGCCGCCACAGCACCATCAACCGCACGATGATCCGCATTGATCGTCACCTGCATTATCGGGCGCAAGACGACCTCTCCGTCCACACCTACCGGCACATCGGTTACAGTTCCTATGGACAAAATTGCCACTTCAGGTGGATTCAAAATCGCTGTAAAGTGCTCGATGCCAAACATACCCAAGTTAGAAATAGTAAAAGTACCGCCTTTGACTTCATTAAGCTTGATGGTACCCTTGCGTGCCCGCGATGTCAGGTCATTGAGTTCAGATTGAATGGAGGATAATCCCCTTTGTTCTACAGAACGGATAACAGGAACAATAAGTCCATCTTCAAGTGCAACCGCAATGCCTAGATGGACATCTGAGAACTCGCGAATCTCATCGTCCACCAAGTGGGCATTGAGACGCGGGTGTTCACAAAGAGTAGCCCCAACAACCTTAGCTAGAATAGCTGTCATTGTTAGTGGGTGCCCTGTCTCTTCCTGGACAGCAGATGATAATCGTTCCGAGATGCGCAGTATCTCAGTCACATCAGCCGAGAGAGAAAGAGAGATATGAGGTGCAGTCTGATAACTTTCCTGCAACCTGTCTGCAATGACCTTCCGCATACCCTTTACCGGAATAACCCTAGGTTCACCAGATTTTGTAGGCAGCGCCCGAGACGCTAATGTGCTCTTTGAGCGCACTGCAAGCGCCTCTTGAACATCTCCCGCAAGGACCGCGCCATCTGGTCCCGATCCAGCAAGAGTGGTCATGTCCAACCCGTGCTCTGAGGCCAACCGACGCGCTTTTGGAGAAGCTGTAGTGAAATGCTTCGGATCTTCCTGGTCGTCTCGAATATCCTTCATTGATGTCCGGGATTCAAGATAGGCAAGCACATGTGCTTTTTGTATCCGATCCGCACCAATGGCATCAGAAATCTCAGCCAGATCAATCCCATTTTCTTCCGCCAGACGCCGCGCAACCGGGGTGGCAACAACTTTGCTTAGTTCACGTGCCGGGGAGTTTTCAGAGGTAGGTATCACCTTTCTGGTCTCGGACTGTGTTTCTCTCTCCGACAGTTCCTCTCCTTCCAACGGTGACTCAGACTCCAAAGGCAGCTCACCCTCGGCCAGTAAAAGAGCTATCAACTGACCAACAGGCACCTCGTCACCTGGTTGAGCAGTAATGTTGGCCAATACCCCAGTGCCCGGAGACTCTATCTCCACCGTCACCTTATCAGTTTCAATCTCCATAAGCGGATCGCCCTTCTGGACCAAATCGCCCTCAGATTTCAACCAGTGCACCAACGTGCCTGTATCCTGCGAGATCTCTAAAGCGGGCATCACGACTTCTGTAGGCAAAACGAACTTCTCCTATCTATGAACCAACAAGCCTTCTAGCGGCGTTGACCACAGTCTCCTCATTAGGAATAGTCTGATCTTCCAGAATAGGACTAAAAGGTACTGGAACATCCATAGCACCAATTCGTTCAACGGGGGCGTCCAGATAGTAGAAAGCTTTGCTGGACACTAGGGATGCTAACTCAGCGGTAGCCCCGAAATGACTATAACCCTCGTCTATGACGATACATCGGGAAGTTTTCTTAGCCGAATCCACCAGTGTTGCCTCGTCTAACGGACTCAAGGTCCTAGGGTCGATGACCTCAGTGCTGATACCCTCTGTCGCAAGTGTCTCGGCTGCTTTGAGAGCCACAGAAACCATACTGGAAGTGGCAATGACTGTGATATCATCACCAACCCGTTTTACGTCAGCAACACCAAATGGGATAGTATATTCCTCATTTGGCACCATACCTTTCTCCGTATACATCATCTTGTCCTCGAAGAAAATCACTGGGCTGTCGTCCCGTATGGCAGTTTTAAGCAATCCTTTAGCGTCGTAAGGTGTTGCAGGTAGTACGACTTTCAAACCTGGTATATGGCAGAACCAAGCATGCAAACTTTGGGAGTGCTGCGCCGCAATATTGCGACCAGCACCCATAGTCGTACGAATCACGATAGGCGCCGTCATATTGCCACCCGACATATAGTGAACCTTAGCCGCCTGGTTAACTACTTGATCCATGACTAAAGCAGTGAAATCCCCGAACATAATTTCGACTATAGGACGCATGTCCGTCATTGAAGCGCCAACTCCCAGACCAACAATTCCGGCTTCGCAAATTGGGCAATCCAGTACACGCGCCGAACCAAACTCGTCATAGAGACCTTCCGTCAACCTAAATACTCCTCCATGACGCCCAACATCCTCGCCCATAACAATTACAGCACTGTCGCTAGCCATCTCCTCATGCAGCGCCTCATTGATGGCCTGGCCTAATGTGATCTCGCGACTATCAGACTGGGTAGACATGTTGAGATACCTCCTCTGGTGGTGGAAAAGAAGCATCCTTGGCAAAATCAACAGCTTCTAACATCTCGGCCTTGACCTCTTGAGCAATAGACTCCAAATCAGAGGAGGTGGTCTCCCCATCCGACAACAAGACGTTCCCTAAACGCTCAATCGGATCTCGTCCACGCCACATCTCCTCTTCTTCGCGAGTGCGATATGCCCGCTCCTGATCGCTGCTTCCATGACCATGAAAACGAT
>JAKUPR010000082.1 GCA_022450585.1 Anaerolineales bacterium
AGAGAGCGGCCGACACGTATAAAGAGATACTAGAATCACAAGGATCCGATCGGGTAGGGGCTGCGAAGACTGCAGTTAAGGAAAGTTCAGGTGAGACTAACCCTGGGATGGCTGTTGCGCAAAGTTATAGTGCGAGAGAAGAGCTGCGCGAAAAGGATTTTTCTGATTTATCGAGTGATGAAATCAGGGAGATCCGCGAGATGTTAACCTCGCTTTCACTGCAATTGGGTGAGAGGAAGACGCGTCGGCATGAGTTGGGCAATGGGGTAGGAATTGACATGCGGACCTTGCGCACCAATTTGGTTTATGGGGGGCATGTGTTGAAACTGCGTTATCGCAAGCCCAAATATAGGCCTAGGTCTCTGGTAATCATAGCGGATATAAGTGGATCAATGGAACCCTACACTAGATTACTTCTACATTTTGTTTACTGTATGGCGGTCGGTCTGGAGCAACGTGTGGAGAGCTTTGTGTTTGGGACCAGGCTAACTCGTGTGACTCGTCATATGGAGGCAAGAAACGTAGAGGCTTCTCTCCTTAGCGTATCGCAAATGGTGGAAGATTGGTCAGGAGGAACCAGGATAGGTGAGGTGTTGAAATCCTTTAACTATGTTTGGGGCCGGCGTGTATTAAGGCGTGGTGCAGTTGTAATACTTATAAGCGATGGTTGGGATCGTGGTACACCAGAACTGTTGCGTACTGAAATAGATCGTCTACAAAGGAGCTGTTTCCGACTAGTGTGGCTCAACCCGTTGTTGGGGTTACCTGGGTACGAGCCCCTTACTATTGGGATGCAAACAGCGTTGCCCTATGTAGACGACTTTCTACCGGTTCATAACCTGGCTAGTCTGGAGGATTTGGTAGGTCATCTGGCTCGGGTAGGAGTATGTAGACCGGTGCGGAAGCAATGGTCAAGGGTCCAAGTGGGTAGAAAAGTTTAATCCCCGTTTGCACAGTAACATTCAACATTAAGGAACTTACAAGTAAATTCGGATGCAATTGGTATCCGTTTAATGGCTAACGCTGTGTGATGTTGGCAACATTGTTTGTAAGCGGGATGAGTAGAAGAAACAATAGGCATGAAGGTTCGGTCATTCTCTGGCTCAGACATTGTTTCTAGGTTTGATATAATTCGTCGGTGGTTTCTCCTATTATTTGTGTGAGATATTTCAGTATAGGTTGGGAATTATTTTCTCCCGAAAAGTATTCGCTATGAAAACTCGCTGGCAGATTGTAGTTGGCATTCTGGTAAGCGGCGTTGCACTAGTGGCTATATTGCACGGTATTAGTTGGGGCGACGTCGGGCGGGAGATGGCTAATGGAAATTACTGGTGGCTTATACCCTTTGTTTTATTGGAAGGTTTGTCGCTTTGGGCGCGGGCAAAACGCTGGAAGGTGCTACTTGAGGATAGAATGGAGACGTCCCGCCTTTTTTGGCTTACGGGTATTAGTTATCACCTAAGTAATATTTTGCCATTGCGCATAGGGGAAGTAGTGAAGATTTATCTTGCTACTAAGAATAGTGAAATCAGAGGCATGCAGGTGGTGTCGTCAGTTCTGCTGGAACGTATGATAGATGTGGTGGTGGTGTTTCTTATGCTGTTTGCTGTGCTACCGTTTGTCCCCTATCCCTCTGATTTGATAGGGCTGACTTACTGGGTTGTTGGGCTTGTGAGTGGAGGTATGGTGGCCCTGTTTCTAGTGGCGCGGAAACGTGAAGTGATGGTCGGCATTGTAAGAAGAATCTGCGGATACCTTAGTGGGAAATTAGGTAGGGTGATGGGGAATGGCGTGGATCAGTTATTGTTGAGTATACAGCGTATATCAATGGGAAGGCTGGTTAAGGCGTTTTTATTGGGCTTTGTAACTTGGTTGACTGCGGCCTTAGCATCATATGTTCTGCTTTTAGGATTTTTGCCAGGTAAGTCGCTTTACGTAGGAATATTCGTCACTGCGATAGTGGCTCTAGGTATAGCGATTCCATCTGTGCCAGGCAGTCTAGGCTTGTGGGAGGCTGCGACTGTGGGGGCGTTAGCAATTTTCGGAGTTAGGAAAGAGATAGCACTTTCCTATGCTGTGGCTATGCACTTAGCGATATTTATTCAGATGATGGTATTGGGCATGATTGGGCTCTACCGGGAGGGTGAGAATATAAAGCATCTTGCTAAAGATGCCAGGCAATTTTTGGCTATTCTGAAGAATGATGGGGGTAGAGTGGCTTGAAGATATTGATTGCGTTGACGTATTACCGGCCGCATGTTTCCGGACTGACGATATACGTGGAGCGGCTGGCACGTGCATGGAGAAGGAGGGGCCATAAAGTAACGGTGCTTACGTCGCGTTACGACCGAAAACTGCCGTTACGAGAAGAATTACACGGTGTTAGCGTAGTTCGCGTGCCCGTTGTAGCCCGGATAAGCAAGGGTGTGCTGATGCCGACCATTGGCCTGGTGTCTAACGGATTGGTGGCGGCTCATGACGCGCTTAGCCTTCACTTGCCTCAATTGGATGCAAGTGGGATTGCCCTGAGAGGGCGAATGCTGAGGAAACCGACGGTGCTTACGTACCATTCGGATTTGAAGTTGCCTTCATCGGCGATCAGTGGGATTGCTCAGCGAGTTGTTTACCTTAGCAATCACGCGGCGGCAATGTTGAGTCATGTTGTGTGTGCCTATACTGAAGACTTTGCATCTAGTTCTGAGATACTTCAGAGATATGCTCACAAAACGCGCTATGTACTTCCACCAGTTGAAATGCCACCTGTCGACTCTTTGGAAGCTTCGGCGTGGGCGACAAGGCATGGCTTGTCGTCGGAAAAGCCAATAATCGGTGTGGCTGGCAGGCTAGCAGCCGACAAAGGCATCGAGTTCTTGTTGGCGGCGCTTCCTAAGCTGCGCGAGCACTACCCGAACCTGGTAGTTTTGCATGCCGGTCCGGTAAAGAGCGTGATTGGTGAGCAGAGATACAGACGAAAGCTTGCTCCGAAATTAGCAGATCTTGGGGATTGCTACAGATTTGTTGGCACGCTGGATCCGGAAGAGATGTGCCACTTTTTCGCCAATTGTGATGTGCACGTTCTTCCCAGTATCAACAGTACAGAGTCATTTGGATTAGTGCAAATAGAGGCAGCTCTATGTGGTACTCCGACAGTGGCTAGCGCGCTCCCAGGAGTACGCGTGCCGACCCAGATCACTGGTATGGGAATTACAGTACCACCCTGCGATGTGGATGCGCTGGCACGGGGTGTACTAGAGGTTCTTTCAAGGCGTGGTGAATTTGTCAGACCACGGGAACCAATCGCGGAGAAATTCTCGCCTGACGCGACTGCGGGGAGATACGAGGCAATATTCAATGAGTGCATGTCGGGTTGGTGAAGGACGGGGTGTGGTTACGAAATGAGAAGGCTTCAGTTATGTATATGTGAATATGTCGCAAGAAATTAAACCCACTAACGTTTTTAGGGAAAATCTCCGTGAACTACCAGCTTTTTTGGCCCTGCTGCGATCAGTGGAGCAGGCATTGATTGCTGACCTAGAGTTTGAGAAGCCCGTGCTTGACCTCGGTTGTGGAGATGGATATTTTGGTTCTATAGCATTTGAGGTCCCCCCGGATGTTGGTATGGATCTGCAAACTAAATCAGTGGTGGGTGCAAGAAAGAGAAAGGGTGCCTACCAAGCGGTTGTACAGGCATCCGCAGAAAACCTGCCGTTTGATAATGGATGCTTTGGTAGTGTAGTAAGTAATTCCGTGCTGGAGCATATCCCAGATTATGAGAAAGCGATGCAGGAAATAGCACGGGTGCTTCGGCCCGGATCGCTCCTGGTTTTTACGGTACCGAGTAAGTATTTTCGGGGGTTTCTGGCTGGAAGTGGATTGTTAGCCAGAATGGGATTGCATTCAATGTCTCGTGCATATCAATGGTTTTTCGATAAGATAAGCCGGCACTACCATTACCACGATTTGGCAGAATGGCAGGCTATTCTGGAAGCGGTTGGTCTTCAAATTCAAAGACACCGGTACTATTTTTCAAAACATGCGTTGCAGGCACTGGAGCGATGGCATTACCTAGGTCTGCCGGCCCTTGTCAGCAAGAAGATAACCGGAAGGTGGGTTATTGTACCGTCGTATGTAAATCTTTGGATAACAGAGAAGATATTAAAACGTCACTACGAGGAGCAGTATCCAGAATTGGGGGCATACTTGTTCATAGTGGCAAAACGTCTTTCTTAGTGTAAATTTACCGCAAATGAATTGGGCTGAGAGCATTTATACGTGAGTAAACGCATCCTAGGTCTCCGGTCTGGACACGCTATTCATTCGGTGATTCTTCTAGGGGTCGTGCTGGCAGCTGGATACTTCCGATTTGTTGGCCTGAACTGGGATGAATTACACCATCTCCATCCTG
>JAKUPR010000083.1 GCA_022450585.1 Anaerolineales bacterium
TTTAAATAAATTTTTAAATACCAATTTCATGATTGGCGATAAAGATTTGGCTACCAATCTGTTTAGAAACCAAATGTTGCATGAGGGAAAAACTTTGACAGAAATTCCTCTGCGATAATTTCAATGTTCCTTGTTGTGGGATTAGTTGCCATTATAGAAGTGATCTCGAGGCTTAATGGAGGAGAAGTGCCATTTCAGGGTACATCAGAGGTTGAGCTGGAGGCAAGTATGGGGTTTGTCTCTGCTCTATTGGTGTTATTGGGCTCAGTAGCAGTATTGGTGTCGAGAGGAAGGCGGCTTGGACTGGAAAAATTTGCGCATTTGAGCGGTGTCGTGCTCTGTGGGGCCGCTTGTCTAATGACAGTAAGGACTAGCGTTGCTGCCAATTTCCTGCGCTATGATCAGCAGACCGAGTTTATAAATTATGCTTCTGGGGCGCCTGGTATTCGGGTGGTTATGGAACAGGTGGAAGAAATTTCGAGTAGATTGACGGATGGTTTAGGTATTCGCGTGGCATATGATGATGATGTTTCCTGGCCTTTTACGTGGTATTTACGGCATTATCGGAATCAGGTGTTTTTTGGCGGGGAGCCCCGGCGTGAAAACTTTCGAGATACGCCGCTGGTAATAGCGGGCGACAATAATTGGTCAAAGGTAGAGACGTTTTTGGACGAGAAGTACCTGTCTTATGAGTACATTCGCATGTGGTGGCCGATGCAGGATTATTTTGGACTGAGGCTTGATCGAGGAGTGGATAATATCCGGGATTCAGAAAAAAGAAGTTCCTTGTGGGATATTTGGTATCGGCGGGATTACACGCATTATGGCGAGTTAACGGGTGTAGACTTTTCTCTTTCTAATTGGCCAGTGGTGGATCGTATGCGGTTCTACGTAAAAAAAGATGTTGCAGCGCAACTATGGGATTTTGGAACTGTTCCTGAAGTGGTAAGTGAACATGGCGATAATGTTATAAATGCTAATGTTGAACAGATACGTGCTAGTTTGCGTCAGTGGGGCTTTGAAGGTGTAGAGCCCGGGCAGTTTAGGCAACCACGGGATGTAGCAGTAGGTCCGGGGGGTTATATTTATGTGGCCGACACATTCAATCATCGTATTCAGAAATTTTCTCATGATGGCAGATTTGTAGGGGAATGGGGTGAATTCGGGATTGTGGATGCAGGGGAGCTGGGACTAGGTATGTTAAATGAGCCTTGGGGAATAGCTGTCGATGCCGATGGTTTTGTTTATGTGGCGGATACATGGAATCACCGTGTGCAGAAATTTACGGATGATGGTGACGCGATAGGCACCTGGGGCCTGTTTGGGAACGGATTAGAACTTGAGAATATGTGGGGGCCACGGGAGGTGGCAATTGGGCCGAATGGCGACGTATATGTCGCTGATACTGGGAACAAGCGCATCTCCGTTTTCTCAGCAGGTGGATTGCCAATACGACAAATTGGGTCGGGCGGATTTTTAGAGGGACAGTTTGACGAGCCGGTTGGTGTGGCAGTGCGAGAAGATGGCGAAGTTTATGTGGCTGATGCATGGAATAGACGTGTTCAGGTGTTTGATGCAGGCGGTGAATATATTAGGCAGTGGGAGTCCGTAGGTTGGCAGGGAGAATCGCTCGATAACAAACCCTACCTCGTTGTTGATGCGATGGGACGGGTAATTTCTTCGGACCCGGAGGGATACCAGGTGATTGTTTGGGATGAATACGGAGAGTTATTGGAAATCTGGGGACAGTACGGTGCCGATGGCAGTAACTTTGACTTACCCACTGGCATTGCTCTCGATGGGGAGGGTGGTCTGTACGTTATGGATAGCGGAAACAGCCGAATAATGTATTTTCTGTTAGATGACTAATGGTAAACACCTGTGAATTAAATGCCAACTCGGTATTGCAGAATGTTATAATCGTTGTGCAAGGAGGGACCCCGTGAAATTGTACGAGTACCAAGCAAAAAAACTGTTTGCCCAGAACGGTATTTCGGTTTCTGAGGGATATGTGGCGGTGGATGAGGAAGGTGCGAAAAACATTGCGAGTGGGTTTGGCGGGGACGTGATGATAAAGGCTCAGGTATTGTCTGGAGGACGTGGTAAGGCCGGCGGAGTTAAACTTGCCCGCAACTCCGAGGATGCGGCTATGATTGCTGGGGAAATTCTAAGGTTGGAAATAGGCGGATACAAGGTTCGTAATGTACTTGTTGAACCGGCAATTGTAATTAAGAAAGAGATTTATCTCGCGATCACTAATGACAGGGAAAGAAAATGTCCTGTATTGATTGCGTCAGGAGCGGGCGGAATTGATATAGAAGATGTGGCAGAGCAAGAACCAGATAAAATAGCGCGGGAATATGTAAAACCGTTCATGGGTCTGTGTAATTATCAAGTTCGGAATGTTGCGTCTGAAATTGATCTTCCAAGCCGGCTTTGGCCTGAATTTGTGCAAATCGCAATGGCGCTTTACGATGCCTATGTTGAAAATGACGCGACCATTGTAGAGATCAACCCACTAGTTGTAAATGAAGAGGACGCATTGATTGCTGTTGACGCGAAGGTAGTTCTGGATGGAAATGCTCTCATGCGTCAACCGGAGATGAGAGAGAATATTGATTGGGGAGCTGGACAAGAATATGAGATAGAGGCGCACAGGCTAGGTTTGTCGTACGTGGCGCTTGATGGACAAATTGGATGCTTGGTGAATGGTGCTGGGCTTGCTATGGGCACCATGGACATTATTGAATATTTTGGCGGTGAGCCGGCTAATTTTCTAGATATTGGAGGTGGTGCAAACGAAGAGAAGGTGGCTGGTGCCCTGCGGATTATATTGCGAGACGACCGTGTGAAGACTGTGTTGATAAATATTTTTGGAGGTATAACGCGTTGCGATGAGGTGGCGCGCGGACTAATCGCTGCTATGAATGAGGTCGACGTTGAAATTCCAATAGTGGTGCGATTGGTAGGTACGAATAAGGATGAGGGCCTTCGGTTACTGGAGGACTCGGACCTTATTTTGGCTGACTCCCTGGTTGATGCGGCTAAGAAGGCTATAGAGTTAGTAAAGGCTCTCGGAAAGGACGATAGGTATGAGCATTCTGATTGACCAGTCTACGCGAGTGCTAGTGCAGGGTATCACAGGTAAAGAGGGATTGTTTCATACTAACCGCATGATGGAATATGGCACCGAAATAGTAGCGGGTGTGACTCCTGGTAAGGGCGGCGATTGGGTGTTTGATAAGGTACCAGTGTTCAATACATGCAAGGCGGCTGTTCTGGCGTCTGGAGCAAACTGCTCAGTGATTTATGTGCCGGCATTATATGCTGCAGACGCTATGCTCGAGGCGGTGACGGCTGGAATAAAGTTGGTTGTGTGTATAACTGAGGGTGTGCCGTTGCAGGATATGATGCGAGTGAGGGAGTACGTCGACAATTGTGGGGCGAGGCTTATTGGGCCTAATTGTCCCGGATTGCTCACTCCGGGGGAGTGTAACGTTGGTATCATACCTGGCGATATAGCTCGTGAGGGCAATGTTGGAGTAGTGTCAAGGTCGGGTACACTTACTTATGAGGTCTTGCATACTTTGAGCGAAAGTGGAAGGGGGACGTCAACGTGTGTAGGCATTGGGGGCGACCCTATTAGTGGGACAAGTTTTGTGGATATTTTGCGCCTTTTCGAAGAGGATCCGGGGACTGATCAGATTGTCATGATTGGAGAGATAGGTGGGCAGGATGAGGAAAGGGCGGCTGAGCAAATTGCAGATAGATTATCAAAGCCTATCGTAGCTTTTGTTGCCGGGAGAACGGCCCCGGCCGGCAAGACAATGGGTCATGCTGGAGCAATTGTCGAAGGCGGTTCGGGTCTGGCTGACAACAAGATTCGTGCACTTCGAGAAGTTGGTGTTAGGATTGCCAATCACCCAGAAGAAATTCCAGAATTGTTAAAATAGTGCAGGAAACGCAACTGTAGGGAATCGGAAAATTCCGGATGCACGTTGAGTTAAGCAGCAGTGTGGCGAATTATGATGAAAATTGACAGGGGATTGTTAGTTGTGGTTGTGGCAACAACAATTGCTGCTTGGCCGTTTTTGACTCGTGGAAGCTTGCCAACCGGTACGGACGCAGAGATACATATTTTTAGGGCTGCTCAGATAGAGCAAGCTATAACGGAAGGGAAGTTTTATCCACGGTGGGCGCCAGATTTCTACTTTGGTAACGGTTATCCGATTTTCAACTACTACGCGCCGTTAGCTTACCATGTGGCTGCGTATTTTAGTCTGGCGACTG
>JAKUPR010000084.1:0-2326 GCA_022450585.1 Anaerolineales bacterium
CCGAAATTCCTTAGCAGTACGCACTACTACAGCACGCACCACTTCCTTCTTTTTAGCGGCACTATTGGGGTTAGCCGACTTGATTGACGCCACAATTGTATCACCTACACTAGCATACCGACGCCTACTACCGCCCAGTACCTTAATGACCTGCAACTCGCGTGCCCCAGAATTATCAGCCACTTTAAGCCGTGTCTCACTCTGAATCATTTCAATCCTTCCTAACCTTTGCTAGACTTAGCATCCAAATCACTGGCCAACACTTTCTCCAGAGCCCAACGCTTACGCTTACTTATTGGCCGCGACTCAACGATACTCACATTATCACCCTGCCTAGCACGGTTATCCTCATCATGCACTAAATACCGTGAGGCCACGCGCATAACTTTGCGGTAAAGGGGGTGTACAGTAGTTCGAGTGACTTCCACTACAACTGTTTTGTCCATTTTGTCCCGTGCCACCACTCCAGTTAGGCGACGCCTGCGGTTAGTCATCTCTATTCCTGTCCCTCCATTGCCTGCTCTCCCAAATCCGCCAATTGATGTTCACGCTGCACAGTCAACAAACGTGCAAGATCACGCCGATTCTTACGAAACTGTGACGTATCGGTCGCCTGTCCAAATGCCATTTGAAAACGAAGTTTAAACAAAGCCTCACGTACATCATCAATACGGCTCTGCAACTCCGCTGACGATAGATTTCTCACATCCCCTATTTGCATCTCTTACCCTTCCATAGCTCCACCAACATCAGCCGTACGCGAGACTCGCATCTGTACCTTTATTGGTAGTTTATGCCCAGCTAGACGTAACGCTTCACGAGCTATGTCCGGCGGAGCCCCAGCAAGCTCAAAAAGGATTCTACCAGGCCTCACTACCGCCACCCAATGGTCCACAGACCCCTTGCCTTTTCCCATACGCGTCTCAGCCGCTCGTTGAGTCACCGGTTTATCAGGGAAGACACGAATCCAAACTTTACCGCGCCTCTTCAGTGCCCGTACTATCGCGCGACGGGCAGCCTCAATCTGCCTTTGAGTAATCCATCCAGGCTCCATGGCCTGTAGTCCGTATTCCCCAAAATGAATTTCAGAACCACGGGCATCCTTGCCACGCATCCTGCCGCGCATTTGTTTGCGATATTTGACCCGTTTGGGCATTAACATTGTGTCAACATGCCTCTCTAATTTCTTAGGCGCTCACATACACATCGGGATTGTCCGATGGCTGATCCCGCAACACCTCTCCCCTATAGACCCAAACCTTAACCCCAATCTTTCCGTAGCTAGTGTCGGCCTCTGAAAAAGCATAATCGATATCAGCTCGCAAAGTCTGAAGAGGCACTCGCCCATCCCTCATCCAATTGCGCCGCGACATTTCAATACCTCCAAGGCGACCAGCCACCATAATTTTTATTCCCTGAGCACCTTGACGCATAGCTTGACCAATCGCTCGCTTCATAGCCCTGCTGTAACTGATACGTCTCTCAAGCTGATTAGCAACATTGTCAGCCACCAATTTCGCCTCTAGGTCCGGCTGTGTGATTTCTTCTACGTCAATTTTCACTGCCATACCACACAGTTCCTCTAGCCCAGCCCTAATTTCCTTAACCTCCACCCCCTTACGTCCAATCACAATACCCGGCTTTCCCGAGAAAATAGTAACATGAACCTGATTTGGGAAGCGCTCAATTTCCACGCGGGAGACAGCTGCCCGCCTCCTACCATCTGTGATTAACTTGCGAATGGCAATGTCTTGCTGTAGCTGCTCCCTGTATTGTCTGCCAGTCGCAAACCAACGCCCCTCCCATTCCTTGACCACTTTTAGGCGAAAGCCAACTGGGTGAACTTTACGTCCCATTATGCCTCCCTTACCTGGTCAACATCCTTGATTTGCCCAAGAGAAACCTTGATATGCGCCGTCCGTCTTTTGATCGGTTTGAACCTTCCCCGAGCACCGAACCGACGCCAACGCCGACTAGGACCCTCGTCCACCAAAATGGAATGGACAAACAGGTCATCCCCAGACCAACCAAGGTTTGCCTCCGCTCCCGCAGCTGCAGATACTATCACCTTGGAGATTGCTTCAGCAGCAGAATGCGGCAAAAAGCGCAGTCGAGTAATAGCATCCGACACCAGTTCTCCACGCACAAGATCGGCGACAAGACGGGCTTTCTGTGCTGAACCCGGTACTCGCTTTGCAGTTGCCACCGCCAATTGCTCTTCTTTCACAACTACCTCACTCCGCCACAGATCTCACTGTGGATCTCGGCAAATGCACTCTGACGGTACGCGTCAATGCAAATTCGCCTAGTTTATGGCCCCCCAAGG
>JAKUPR010000084.1:2336-4277 GCA_022450585.1 Anaerolineales bacterium
ACCATGTTCTCGGTAATAAAAATCGGAACATGCCTGCGCCCATCATGGATCCCAATTGTATGCCCAACCATTTGCGGGAAAATAGTGCTGGCCCGACTCCAAGTACGAACGACGGTCTTTTCACCAGATTCGTTCATGGCCTCAATACGATTCAGCAGTTTCTCCTGAATATAAGGTCCCTTTTTTAGTGAGCGTGACATAACGCACCCCTTCTTTTTCTAGCTTCTTCGTGTCTTACCACGACGCTTCACGATAAACTTACTCGATACTTTATTTCGCCGCGTACGCACACCACGCGCCGGCTTGCCCCAAGGTGTCTTCGGCCCAGGCATACCTACACCTTGACGACCCTCTCCGCCACCATGCGGATGATCACGTGGCGACATCGCCGAGCCACGCACTGTCGGCCTTCTTCCCCGATGTCGACTGCGACCAGCCTTACCCAGTTTTATGTTTTGGTGTTCGGCATTTCCAACTTCACCGACTGTCGCCATACAAGTCTGCAAAATCAGCCGTACCTCTCCAGAGGGAAGCCGCACCTGGGCATATGATCCTTCCTTGGCCAACAACTGGGCCGACGAACCCGCTGCCCTCACAATCTGTCCGCCCTTCCCCGACTGTAATTCTACATTATGAATCAAGGTACCAAGCGGCATACGAGCCAGCGGCATGCAGTTACCCGGTCTAATTTCCGCACTCGCAGCAGCTTTTACCTCGTCACCAACCCTCAAACCAATAGGTGCCAAGATATAACGTTTTTCGCCGTCTACATAATGCAAAAGAGCGATACGAGCACTCCGGTTCGGATCGTACTCCACACTAGCTACTCGGGCAGGAACATCCAATTTGTCACGCTTAAAATCAATTGTACGGTAGCGCTTCCGATGCCCACCACCCCGATGCCGCACAGTGATTCTTCCTTGAGAATTACGACCCCCTGTCCTGCGCAGCGCCCGAACTAAACCGGGTTCTGGCACGGTCTTGGTGATTTCCTCAAAAGTATGACCGGTCATACCACGCCGTCCCGGCGAGGTAGGATTAAACTTCTTGACCGCCATTATTTGACACCCTCGAACATTTCAATAGTTTCCCCATCAGCCAGTTTCACCACAGCCTTCTTATACTGAGAAGTACGCGTGACCATTCGTCGCTGCTTTCGAGCTCTTTTCGCCGGCATTACTAACGTATTGACCTGAATTACATTTACATCAAACAGAGACTGGACAGCCTCCTTTATTTGGGTCTTAGTTGCATCAGGGGCAACCTCAAACACATACTGACCCAGTTTCTCGTTCTGAAAACTGGACTTCTCAGTCACCAGGGGGCGCAGCAACACATCAAAAAGAGATAGATCCATATTAGACCTGCCTACCTAGATGAGAACGGATTGCCTCCAAAGAGGCTAACGGGAGAACTAATGCATCATGACCTATCAAGTCTCGAATATTTAAATAACTAGCACGCAAAGTAGACGCCCAAGACAAATTCCGCACAGATTTTTCTACCACGTCATTCGTGTCAGGAAGCACCACCAGAGAGCTAGCCGCGTTGGGCACTAGGACCATAAGAATTTCCTCCATCTTCTTGGTCTTCGGCTCAATCATTTTAAGTTCATCCACAACGACAATTTGATCACTAGCTGCCTTCTCGGAAAGCGCACTGCGTAGAGCCGCCTGACGCATCTGCCGTGGCATTCTCTTGCCATGACCTCGCACCACGGGTCCATGCGCCTTGCCACCACCAACCCAGATGGGCGAGCGCCTCGAGCCATGCCTAGCCCGACCTGTACCTTTCTGTCTCCAGGGCTTAGCACCCCCACCCCTCTTTTCGGAACGAGTCTTAGCCTTGTGGGTACCGAGGCGCGCATTTGACATTTGGCGAATTAGTGCCTGGAGCATCAACCCGGTGTTCACCGTCACTTCAAATATATCAGGCGGCAGT
>JAKUPR010000085.1 GCA_022450585.1 Anaerolineales bacterium
TGCACACGAGGGTATACCAAATGTCTGGTGGTCGGTTGCTGGGGAGGGTACAAGGAACGCGTGTGCTTTTACTCAGCACCACCGGTCGCAAAACAGGGCGCTGTCATACTATGCCTTTGGGATCTGTCAGTGATGGTGAAAACCATGTAGTGGTCGCCTCCAACGGTGGAAAGCATTGGCATCCTGATTGGTGGCTGAATCTGAAGAGTAATCAGGATGCTCTAATCGAGGTGGGAATTCAGCGAATGCAAGTGATTGCGTATCAGGCACATGGCCAAGAGGCTGTGCGGCTTGGGATGCGATTCCCCTGGCTGCACCGTTATCAGAAACGTACTAACCGAGAAATACCAGTTGTGATTCTCCGTCCAGTTACCTAAATCATGACGACTCGTCCAGTAATTGAAGTCGAAAATCTGATGCGCAAGTTTGGAGACTTGACCGCTGTGGATGGTGTGACATTTCACGTCAACCCGGGTGAGGTGTTTGGTTTTCTTGGGCCAAATGGAGCAGGTAAAACTACTGCAATTGGCATGCTATGCACACTCTTGCGTCCAACATCGGGATTGGCGCTGGTCAATGGTTTCGATATTCGCACTGATCAGGCGCGGGTGCGTCAATCAATCGGATTGATTTTTCAGGACCCAAGTTTGGATGACAAACTTTCTGGAAGAGAGAACCTGAAGTTCCACGCTATGTTGTACGACGTACCGGCTGATGTGTTGGTGAAAAGATCAGAGCAATTGTTAGACATGGTAGACCTGAGCGAGCGCGCTGATGAGGTTGCAATGCACTATTCCGGTGGCATGAAACGACGTCTGGAGATTGTGCGGGGGTTGTTGCATCGTCCTAGCGTTCTGTTTTTGGATGAGCCGACACTGGGCTTGGATCCGCAGACACGCCTACATATCTGGGAGTACTTGTTAACCCTGCGTGAGCGGGAAGGTGTGACCATGTTCATGACTACACATTACATGGAGGAAGCCGAGCATTGTGATCGAATTGCTATTATAGACCAGGGAAAAATTGTTGGTTTAGGCACCCCCGAGGCTTTGAAAGGAATGGTGGGTGGCGATGTTGTCACGGTACGTACCGATGACAACGATCGTGTGGCTGCGATGATGCAACAATCTCTTGGGATAGAAACCCGGATAGATCCGGAAGGGGGATTAATAATCGAGACTTCTCATGGGGATCAGTTTATACCGGAAATGATGCGAGTAATCGGGGAATGCGATGAGACAGTCCATGTCAACAGTGTGCATCTACGGCGTCCCACTCTTGAAGATGTGTTCATCAAATTAACCGGGAGGGCAATCCGCGAGCAGGACTTCGACAAGAAGGATGATATGCGTAAACATGTGCGTTTGTGGCGCGGACGTTAAGAACGTAGCGGAGGACAACTGTGGAAAATTTGAAACGCAATATTAAGGGTGCTTACACAGTATGGTATCGTGACGTGGTTCGTTTTCGCCGCGACCGTATGCGCATTGTGTCCTCCCTGGTGATGCCGGTCGTGTATCTCTTCCTGTTTGGTAGCGGACTTGCGCCAGCGATGGCGGAAATGGGTGGGGGGCATATTGACTTTAAGCAGTATATGTTCCCAGGTGTTCTAACCATGACAGTGCTATTTACCTCAGTGTTTTCAGCTGTGTCCATTGTGTGGGATCGCGAATTCGGTTTCCTGAAGGAGGTGATGGTGGCGCCGGTTTCACGAGTAGCGATAGCTCTTGGTAAGGCTGCTGGAGGTAGTACGGTTGCTCTCTTTCAGGGTGTTATCGTACTATTGCTCGCACCTGTGTTGGGTATCAGCCTAACGATAGCGCAGTTAATCACATTGGCCGGCTTGATGGTGCTCTTGGCTCTAATGATGACGTCTCTGGGTATCCTATTGGCTGTTCGGCAACCCTCGATGGAGGGATTTCATATGCTGATGAATTTCGTGTTGTTGCCAATGTTTTTTCTGTCCGGGGCGTTTTTTCCATTGCGTGGTGTACCAATCTGGATGGATTTGTTGTCCCGGGTGGATCCGGTAACTTATGGTGTAGATCCATTGCGTCAGGTGGCGCTGCGTGGGGTGGTTCCTGTTCAGTTCATGGATGTGATTGCATTGCGACCATTGACCGTGAATGTGATTATGATGGCTATTTTCGCGGTATTATTCCTTGTGCCCGCAGTGTGGCTCTTCGGTCGGCAGGATTGATATACGGATATGCTTGGCTACTCCTTGTCTGTACTTTCTTGGTGCGTATAGTTAAGCAGGTACGAAAGACTGTTGCATGAATTTAGTTGTTGCTGAGTCTTAACGTACTACACGGTGACTGTGTTCTTGACTAAATGACTGTATGTAAAACACACAGAATATTCCACTTAAGTTTATTGAAGACGTGAGCAACTACCTCTGAATTTGTCGCATCAAAGCATGGGTCAGTAAGTGGCCCGTCCACCGGACAAATCAAAAACAAATCCGGTGTTGAAGCTAGCCTCTTTTGAGCAAATCCAGCAGACGAGCGCAGCTACTTCGTCCACTAATCCCAACCTCTTCATCGGGATTTTATCCAACATATATTCCATCATCCGCGGGTCAGTGTCGACATTCATTGGGGTAGCGATGACAGCTGGGGCGATTCCGTTTACGGTGATACCAGTTTCAGCGTACTCTTTGCCAATGCTCTTGACTAGTCCCATTACCCCAGATTTACTGGTGGCATATCCCACCATACCCGGATTTCCCTCCTTGCCACCTATAGAGGCAATCAGCAAGATACGACCGTAGTTCCGCGGCAACATGTTCTCAATCGCATATTTGGTTATCAGAAACGATCCGGTCAAGTTAATAGCAAGCACTTGCTTGAAAGAGGACAGGGTGTAATCGGCAATGTTCGTAGATGTGGGACCGACAATTCCGGCACTGTTAACGACTACGTCGAGACGTTCGTGTGTTTCCACCACTTCTCTGAATGCTTTCCTAACCTGCTTCTCTTTAGTGATGTCCACCACGGCCTGACTGACATTTAAGGTGGAGAATTTCATCTTGTCCATCTGCTCTGACAGACCAGACTCATTGTTGTCGAACAACACTACCTTGGCACCTTCTGTCGCTAACCGTGCTGCTATCGCAGCCCCAATCCCACTGGCACCGCCCGTGACAATTGCGACTTGCCCAACGTACCTTTGGAAGTTTTCCATTGACTTAATTCTTGTACTCCATGCCCTCGCTTCTTCAGTCAACGCCAATATTGTAGTCGCTTTCTGTTTGCGCCGCTGTTACTCAGTATTGCTAATTGGGTGTATATTTTGTCTCTCATGGAACAAACCGATAGGCGCAGCCTCTTGTCACTGGTGTCAATTGTGTGGAGTACCAATGGGCCATCTTGGCTGTATGCCATCAAGTGCGCAATAATGTTTTTTGTCTTTTCATACCAATTCGGAGCTGATGTGGAATTGGTGGCGTGGATTGCTTCCGGCACTTGGTTAGTTGCTAGCATGCTTAGGTGGTTCGCCCGGCGTTTTGGCGAAACTTTCGTCGATTTGGAAGGAGCATTATTCTGGGTTCTTCCATTCATATTTGTTACAGCTAGGACAATGGGGTTGCTAGAGAGGTTATTGTCCGTTGACTTGACTAGTACGAACGCATTCAGTGTCGGGTTGCTCATTGCAATTGTATTTGCCTTTGTTGTGGCTAGGATATTACGCCGCGCAACTGAACTAAAACAGTAAGGTGTGATTCCCTGCTTTACCTTATATACAAATACCTATGACTGTATTCGCATGTCTGATTCACATGTCAGATAGCCGTGCTAGCTACTTACTCTTTACTTCCCGTGCCCAAAACCTGAATGATTCCACACAAACAGGACAAGCAACGCTGATACCACGCATATTACACCGTTAGTTTGCAACACCAAATCCAGCGGATATATATCTGCGGCCAGTCCGCAAAGGTAAGATCCTAAAGCCCATCCGGCACCCGTAATGCCCAGAGTCAGCCCCGATGCTAATGCTCGCCGGTGCGGAAGTAGTGCCTGCGCCAGTACTACTATCACTGAGTGGGGCGCCCCACTCAATGCACCCGCTATGAAAACAAGAGGATACAGGCCCGGACCATTTATCACAGGCCAATAATACATCGGCACGGCACCTACGAGTAATGTCCACAGTACAGTGCGCCTGCGTCCCCAGTGATCGGCAATGACTCCCCCCGACAATCCACCCAATGCAACGCCGGCCATGAATAGGGATGCGATTAACCCGTATGCAGCGGGCGAATAA
>JAKUPR010000086.1 GCA_022450585.1 Anaerolineales bacterium
AAACACACTTTGCCAGCATCAGGCCGAAGTAATCCATTGAAGTGCTTAGCTAGAGTCGTCTTACCGGATCCGTTTTGGCCTATCACCGCCACAAAATCGCCTCGCTTAACATCCAGTGAAATTCCATGCAATGCGGTTGGACCATCTGGATAGGAAAACTTCAATTCCCTAGTCTCTAAACAAACCGATTTACTCATCCAGAAATTCGCCTTACGAGATTGCCACTTCCCGTCAACTCTGAATAGGCTTCCTCTAATTGAGTGAACACATACTCGGTGTTGTTTGTGCGATTCAGACGATCTGCTAATTCGCTAACTTGTGGAATGGATAGACCAAGAGTTCTCATCTCATTGACTTTTGAAAAAACATCTGCTGGACTAGAAGCCATCTGCACAGTCCCATTACCCAATACTATGACGCGATCGGAAAATTCGGCGATCCGTTCACTCTCATGCTCTACCATAACTATCGTTATCCCGTGTTTCTGCCGAAGCTCCCGCACAATAGAGAATACCTCGGTTTTTCCTACAGGGTCGAGACTTGCTGTTGATTCATCCAAGACAAGAATCTTCGGCGCCATTGCAAGAATGGAGGCAATCGCCACCCGTTGTTTCTGACCACCTGACAGCTTAAAGGGAGAGCGCTGACGAAATTCGGTCATACCCACCACCGAAAGAGCCCATGTTATTCGTTCACCTATTTCTATTGCCGGAAGGCCTAAGCTCTCTAGTCCAAATGCAATTTCTGCTTCCACGCTCACATTGAAGAGCTGTGTCTCTGGCTCCTGGAACACGACCCCCACGTGTTGCGCAAGGTCACTGACCGGATGACGCTTGGTATTCAGGCCATCGATATACACATCCCCTCGAATCGTGCCACCTGTGGAGTTCGGCACAATGCCGTTCAAAGCCAGGCACAAAGTAGTCTTACCAACACCAGTAGCGCCCATAATCGAGACAAATTCACCAGCATGAATTTCCAGATTAATGTCACGTAACACCCATTCCCTCCGACCATCGAGGTCAATAGGCGGGTACGCATAACCTAACCCATCAATCCTAACAATCTCTGACATTTACAGAATAGTATGTTTTATCATGAACTACTTACCAGAATCAGATTGGAGGAAATGGCAAACCACACCATTTCCTCCAATCTATGCACACAAAAAGCACATTCATGTGTGGACAATGCCACACACAACCGTTCTACTCCTCTTCAAACGTGGTGCTACCACCCAACTGTTCAATTTGAGGATACGCCTGCTTAACCAACTGAAATAGTAGTATACCCAAGATCCCTAAACCAACCTGACCCAAATTAATTGGAACCTCAGCAGCGGCACCAGCAGCACCATAACCATACACAGTCGCTCCGCCTATGTAGTAAACTGCAACAAGCGCTAGTCCACCCACTATCCATCCGGCCAACATTCCTCCCCAACCCTTCTTCCAACCCAGCCATCCCGCCAAAACACCCAAGGCGCCATGAGCAATCAGTGTAAGCGGAGCAAAACTACCATAACCCAAGAGCAGGTCCGCAATTGCTCCCCCAACACCAGCGGCAACACCTCCTATCACAGGGCCAAAAGCCACGGCAACAAACATCTCCGCCACTGCCCCAGCGTGTGTGTAACCACCCGTTGCAGGAATTGGCACTTGTACAGAAGACACGAGCACTGCAACAATGGCAATGCACACTGCTGCGAGGGAAATTGTACGCGTATTCATTTTCTTTTTATCTCCTTTTTCTTCTTGTTGCGTGGCTTGCAACCAAGGCAACTAATTTGTTTACTGTCCGATTGGCAGTGTGTGTCAATTCTCCAACGATTAAAATGCAAACATTTGCAAAGATTTTTTTGGGGACTCTAGATGTTTGCCATTATACCTCCGTGTCAGATTTGCATTTTTGTGCAGACGAACAATCCCATGGAAGCCTGGTATTAAACCACCAAATCTATTCTCGTCACAACTTTGCATTGAACGACTCCCTTGACTCTCCAAATCCACCGTTGAAAAGTGAAGCGCAAATAATGCCCGTTATCAGCATACTCTTTGATTATAGCCTCCCCTTTTCCCATTGCCTTACATTCCGAAATCGGATTAACTTTTTTCTAACGCTAGCATCCACCTTGCCCATACATCATCAAAATACATAAGTGTGATATAGTCCTCACGTAAAGATTCCGACATATCAGCCCAATTTCGTAAACCCCATCTCTATTTCCGAGTCACCACTTGATTAATTTATTGCACCACGTTACTGGGATCATCCTCAGCCTTCAGGAATGGTTCGACAGCCATCGTCATAGCAATGCTTCTCATTTTTGGA
Source organism: Anaerolineales bacterium (assembly GCA_022450585.1). Classification (GTDB taxonomy): domain Bacteria; phylum Chloroflexota; class Anaerolineae; order Anaerolineales; family UBA11657; genus CAJWGI01. Next base: position 2,332 of record JAKUPR010000086.1, read on the forward strand.
CGATTTTTACCGTAACATGTCTGTTCACTACAATTTCACTTGAACCCAGTTCCTATTTCCTACACTGGGACGTGGCATCACAGCATGTTGCAGCCCTGGATTTTCTCAAGGGGTGCTGGGGTTACGATGCCGGAAAACCCTTTATCATGTTCGTAATAGCACTGACTTACGGGATGTTTGGTGCAAATCCTTTGTTTGAAATTGCGATACTGGTATTAGCTGCAGGATTAACCTCGGGCTGTATCTTTCTACTCGCACAAACAGCTTTACCGAGTCGCAATTCGGCCTGGGCAACCGCAATCTGGTTCCTGTCATGGCCAACTACTCTGTACTACACTCGCATTCACCTTGGCTATGCACTAGCACTGTTTTTGACAGGCCTAGTAGCCGCAACACGCGGCCGCAACGTACTAAGCGGATGCCTGTTAGCCCTTGGAATTCTGGCGCATCCAGGCTTGGCTGCTCCAGCACTAGTATGGATAGCTGCGACGATTGTATTCTGGCAACAAAAGCGCCTCAAACGCACGGTAGAATCTGTGGCTGGACTGATCTTTACTCTGTTGTTATTAGAGACAGTGCGATTTGTATACACAGGCGAGTTATTCGGATGGTGGCAGGGTCAGATAACTGATATCAACGCCTACGCTAGCACAGGTGGCGGTACACGCTGGTCCCACGTCCTTGAAGCATTCTGGCTAGCGAACGGCAGCGTCCACTCCACAATTTGTTTTATTGGAATAACGTTGTTTCTTGGAACCTGGTACCGCAGTAGGAATTCACAGGGAAACCCAATCTTTGCGACGGCGCTGTTCTTACTCATCTTCTACGGAGTTCGTACAGGCATAGGAATAGCAGGGTTCAACATGCGCCTACTTCTCGGAGCGAACCCTTTACTGGCCATCACCGCACTCACTGGAATAGCAAGGAGTACTCTCCTAAGTCGATGGTACCGGATACCCATGGCACGCGCACTGTCTGTCACACTTTTACTTGCCGCATTAGTTATTAGTGTAACCTCCGTACGGAGGTTATCACGCAGCGCCTATCCTACGCTCAATCAGGTCTTCCTAGAGGCGAGTTCTCTTTCGGTACCCGTCCGCTATTTCGGGCAGCCATATCCTGCGCTCTTTTTTGGAGTAAAGCATAACGTGGAGACTCTTGCAAACCTTACCAATTTTCAAAATGTCCCATTGCATACACCACCAGCCATAGTAGTGGTCGAATCCGACTCCCATGTTGACAAACAGGAACTAGGCAGGCACCTAAGAACCCATGACGATTTGCAGTACGACTATCGTTCCTTTGAACATCCAGTAGTTTCTAACCGTCTCCGTGCAATGGAGCAAGCCTTCTTTCCTTCAACAGAAGAATTGTGGCAACTTGCTCGGACTCCTGCGACAGTAAAACCCGAATTATCTGTTTGGGTTCCTAGAGACACTTTTGCAGTCAATCATTCCAATTACTCTGAATCCGGAAAGATATCGTATGAATGGATGTCGTATTATTACCATGGCGACGGTGATTGTCAGATTACCCCAAGAGACCATCCATATGCTTGGCGTTATTACCTCTACCTACTACCGCGAATGCAAGAGTATTTCAGATAAATTAGACACAACTAGCCTAAATTCATTAACAACATGCGAAAAAACACACTCCCAAAATAACCTACCATCAATGACCCTAGAAATTTGGGCAGCTCTAACTCTTGCTCTAGTACTTGGAGCAATGGCTCCAGGACCCTCACTAGCACTAGTGCTAAGAAACACCATAGAAGGCGGACGAAAGCACGG
>JAKUPR010000087.1 GCA_022450585.1 Anaerolineales bacterium
TTTTATTGTCACATCATGTTGGTGGCGGCATATACGGGGTACTTCAAAACTCGCTAGTGTACGGGAACGTGCAGTCGGCGGGAGTTGTTTCGTGCGCTTTAGCAACCAAACAAATTTCGTGTTCGGTTGCAAAACTAACTGCGAGCGCATGCCCCGGCGCGGATACACACTCTAAAACGAAGATGATGAAGGGGAGGCCAGAGATATGATTACTCTGACTGTCAACGGTCAGTCCCACACCGTGGATGTCGATCCGGATACGCCCTTATTATGGGTACTCCGCGACACTCTGGGGTTGACTGGAACTAAATACGGTTGCGGCATCAGTGAATGCGGCATTTGCAGCGTTCATATGAATGGCGAGCTCGTAAACTCATGCCAGAAATCAATTGGCAAGTGTGCGGGCGCTGAGGTAACCACAATCGAAGGGCTTGGTGCTAATGGCCTGCATCCAATTCAGCAGGCTTTTATTGATGAAAATGTCTCTCAGTGTGGCATTTGCATTCCTGGCCAATTGATGGCGGCGGCTTATATGCTGGAAAGCAATCCAGAGCCTACCGACCATGAAATCGATGTGGCGATGAAGAAAAACTATTGTCGTTGCGGTGCGTATACTCGCATTCGTAAGGCAATTCATAGAGCCGCAAGCTCTGCTTAAAGAAAAGGGAGGCAGAGATGACTGCATTAACTAATATTACTCGTAGAACGTTTGTAGCAACCGCTGCAGCCGCGGGTGGTGGCATCGTATTTGGATTGCCATTTCCGAAAGCTGGCTCGAGAGTAGCCCAGGCAGCGTTTAGAGACATGAACTATGCACCAGTTAGTGGTGGCGCAGAAATTAATGCGTACGTTCATGTTGCCGCAGACAACACAATAACCTTTGGATGTCCCTCAACTGAGATGGGTCAAGGCTCCGGCACTAGCCTCTTCATGATGTTTGCTGAAGAGTTTGAGTGTGCTTTTGAAGGTGCCATTTTGGCTCAGCCAACAGGCCGTGACGAATATGTCCAGCCTTTGATTGGTCTGCAGTTGACGGGTGGAAGCACCGCGACTCCTGGTTTTTGGGGCCCGATGCGGAAAGCTGGAGCGCAAGCTCGGCACATGATGATCCAAGCTGCTGCAAAGCAATGGGGTGTAGACGCCTCTGAGTGCTCCGCAGCTAATAGTCACGTAATTGGACCAAGTGGAAAATCCATTACCTACGGCGAAATTGCTGAAGCTGCTGCTGGGGAAACTCCTCCAGAAGAGCCCACTCTGAAAACACCAGCTGAGTGGAAAGTTATCGGCAAAGAAGGGTATAACCGCCTGGATAGCCACATTAAGGTAACCGGACGGGCACAGTATAGCTCGGACGTGGTAATTCCTGGAATGGTCTATGGTGCAATCCGGATGGCTCCTTTTGGTGGTAGCGTCAAAAGTTATGACGAAGCCGCTGCGAAAGCTTCTCCGGGTGTCCAAGACGTAATCGTAGTGGGCGCAGCAGCGCCGGCTCTCTTCTTGGATAATAACGTACCGGCAGTGATCGTTACCGCTGACTCGACGTGGGCAGCAGAACAGGGCGCGAAAGCGGCCAAGGTTCAGTTTGACCAGCCTGCTGAGTGGGCAAATTTGAGTGATGCCAGCATCTCCAAAACACTACACGATGGTTTGGAGGAAGAAGGTTCACAAGCTCGTGCCGATGGTGACTATGGCGCAGGAATAGGGGCTGCAGCAGACACGTTCTCAGCTACTTATGAAGTGCCTTACATGAGCCATTCTCCTTTGGAGACCATGAACGCAGTTGCCGACTTTAGAGGCGACTCTCTGGAGTGTTGGATGTCAACACAAGATCCAGGAGCCGGCTATATCGTCGCTGAGATGATTAGTGGTCTACCGAAAGAGAGTATCTACATTCACCAGACCTTAACCGGTGGTGGTTTTGGGCGTAGAGTGGAAGTGGAATATTTGGAGTATGCCATTGAGGCCTCCATGGCGATTAAGAAGCCTATTAAGCTTACTTATTCCCGTGAAGAAGACATGGCTAACCATTTCCATCGTCCTACCTATGCCGCAAAAATGACTGCTGGTATTGATGGCGATGGTAATGTTACCTCTTGGCAGCACAAAATTAGTGGTCCAGGTATCTGGTTGTCACCATACCGCTCATCCCGGATGAAGAACTTGTTTGCCGGGTCTGACTTCATTAACGGTCAGATAGAGAGTGGCGTTGACTTCCATAGCGCTCAAGGCGCGAAGGATATTGGCTACGATTTTGAGAACATTGATGTTCGCTTTGTGCAGAAGGATTTTCCTGTACCGATTGTGTTCCTTCGGGGCGTCGGAAACACGCAGAATGCCTTCTTTATTGAAAGCTTCATCGATGAGCTCGCTGATCACATGGGTGAAGACCCCTATGAGCTTCGCAAGAAATTGTTGCACAAGGAGCCTCGCATGTTGGCTACCTTGGATCTCGCAGCAGAGAAAGCGAACTGGGGTGGATCCTTGCCTAAGGGCCACGCTCAAGGCATTGCATTCCACAACAGCTTTGACTCACCTTGGGCTGACGTCGTTACGCTGTCAGTACGTGGTGGCAAGCGGGTAAACATTCATAATATCCACCGCGCTGTTGATTGCGGATTGGTTGTGAACCCTGACCAGTGGGACGCACAGGTGCAAGCCGGCGTCGTCTGGGGTCTGGCACATACCTTCACAACTGGTCACTCGGTAAACGCTGGGCAACTTCAGGAACAAAACTTTGACACCTACAAGTTGCCTAGAATCGGTCAGATGGCTCCGTACGAAGTACATGCTGTACCGACTAAGAATGACCCAACCGGTATTGGTGAGCCAGTGTTCCATACAATGGCACCTGCTATCACCAACGCAATTTTTGCGGCTACTGGTAAACGTATCAGGTCCTTACCATTGAACAAACATGGTATGAGCCTTGCGTAAAGGTAGGTAGATATGGATTGGCGGAATAGATAGCTCTGCTAAACCATAGATATCGAAGAAAAGGTCCGGCGGCCCCAAAAAGGCCGCCGGATTTTTTTTAACTACACCTCCGCAAGCTTAAGTTTGGACTTGTATTACTGACAGCCGCTGTTAGCTTGCCAGACCAACCACTCTCAAGGCATACGGTCAAACGCTCTTGTTAAAACTACTATCCGCATACATAAGCTTATTTGCTTTTTCGAGTCTCTACTTTGGGAGCAATGCCCTCATAGCTTCTGAGGTTAGCCTGGCCAATGTGAAGGAAGGACAACGAACCTTCACCGTACATTGTGTCCAATGTCATGGTCTCAATGGTAAAGGTGGCGGCCACTCAAGAAGCGGTCCCAGCCTGACAGATAACATCACAATCCACGGCGATACGCTGGAGGACATCTCCAACGTGATCTCTGAAGGCGTACCCAACACTGGGATGCCAAAATGGAAACAAAAAATGCCCCCTACCCGTATTCGGGATTTAGCGTTATTTGTTCTCAGCATAACGGGCACCGAGTTGGATGGCGGAAAACCCAACCAAAGGGATATTCTCAACGCCAACACCTTTTCTGAAGACGATAACAAGATCCCTGCACGCAGTCTGTTCCGATTGCATTGTGCCCAGTGCCATGGAGTATCAGGGGCGGGTGGCATAGGACCAAATCTCACTGACTCCCTTACAATTCATGGCAACGAATCACACCAAATAAGGACCGTCATTGCCAAGCGAGTGGCTGACAAGTTAATGCCCGCATGGTCACCAAAACTTGATGCTTCCACAATAGACTCC
>JAKUPR010000088.1 GCA_022450585.1 Anaerolineales bacterium
CAAGAGGTTCTCTAGGATAGTTGTTGGTGGTCGAGGGAGTTTTGTGAAAATAAAGAAAGGTGACACAGTCGAAATAATATCTGGAAACGATGCTGGCCGGCGCGGCGATGTCGTTAGGTTAGTACCTAATAGACAGCGCGTAGTTGTGGAGGGTGCTAATTTGCGGAAAAAGCACCAGAAACAGCAGCAGACTGGTGGGCAAAGACCACTATCTGCCGGGATCATTGAATTTGAGGCGCCAATTCACATATCAAATGTTATGCTCATTTGTCCTAAATGTGAGGATGCTGTTCGTGTTGCATGGGTAAGTGAAGGCAATGTTAAACATAGGGTTTGCAAGAAGTGTGGAGCAAATGTGGAGAATTAGCCTATTGTGGGCTGAAATAGTGAAAAATGCCTAATTTGTTAGATTTTTATAATGAGGAGGTTGCGCCGGGTCTGGTGAAGGAAATGGGCTTTCGTAATCTGATGCAGGCTCCAAGAGTTTCGAAAATAGTGCTGAACATAGGACTTGGAGAGGCGCTTGATAATTCGAAGGCTCTGGATGCCGCTATGTCTGATCTGGCCAAGGTGACCGGGCAGCAGCCTGTAATTACACGTGCCCGAAAAAGCGTAGCCAATTTTAAGCTAAGGGAAGGTCAAGCTGTTGGAAGCAAGGTTACTCTACGGGGCGTACGGATGTGGGATTTTCTCGATAGATTGATGCATATAACATTGCCCAGAGTGCGCGATTTTCGCGGGCTCCCACCCACTGGATTTGATGGGCGTGGAAATTTCACGTTGGGGTTTCAGGACCAACTGGCGTTTCCGGAAATTGATTACGATGATATTGATAAGTTGCGGGGAATGGAGATTACTTTGGTGACTACTGCAGTCGATGATGTACAGGGTCTCAGACTGTTGACACTTCTGGGTATGCCGTTCCGTGAAAAGGTGAATTGAAGATGGCCAAGAAATCCATGATTACGCGGGAAACGCGCCGTAAGTATCCAACTCGTGTGCGTAACCGTTGTTCGAGTTGCGGTCGTCCGCGGGGGTATATGCGTCGGTTTGGTCTGTGTCGGATTTGCTTTCGGGGTTTGGCCCTGAAAGGTTATATACCGGGCGTTGTGAAATCGTCCTGGTGAACTACGGAAAGTAATATTATATGAGTATGAGCGATCCCGTTGGGGACATGTTGAATCGGATTAGTACAGCTGTAGCGGCTGGGCATTTGTCTACAAGTGTGCCTAGTTCTAAATTAAAGACTGCTATTGCGCGCATCCTTCAGGAAGAGGGTTATATCGACGCTTTTGACGTCATTCAGGGGGACGAGTCGTACAGTACGCTTCAGTTAAATATACGTTATATAGGTGAGCGTCGTAAACGTCGGCCAATTATAACTGGAATTAAGCGTGTAAGCAGACCAGGACGCCGAGTATATACACCCAAACGTAAAATACCACGGGTACTTTCTGGATTGGGAATTGCGATAGTGTCTACCCCTAAGGGTGTTATGACTGGGCGGCGCGCACGTCGGCTTGGTGTTGGTGGAGAGGTGCTCTGCCACGTCTGGTAGAGCGACCAAGAAAACAATGTCACGAATAGGGAAAGAGCCAATACCTATTCCATCGAAAGTCGAGGTGACTATTGATGGCGGGAAAGTACGAGTCATTGGTCCTAAGGGGGAATTGGAACGTCAGTTTCGAGAAGAAATCGGCATTCGTTTGGACGATGATTTGGTTCTGGTCGAGCGTTTGTCGGACGAACCTTTGGCCCGATCTTTGCATGGTACTACGAGAGCAGTGATTAGAAACATGGTAGTTGGAGTAAGTGAGGGATGGGAGAAACTTTTGCAGATAGAAGGTGTCGGCTATCGAGCTGCTTTGGAGGGCCGTGATCTGGTGCTGAATTTAGGATTTTCGCATCCAGTAACAGTTGCCCCCCCTGACGGAATTGAATTTGAAGTCGATGATCGAGCACGGAGTATTACTGTTCTTGGAATCGACAAGGAGCTTGTTGGACAGGTAGCCGCTGATGTCAGGGCATGGCGTCCTCCTGAGCCTTATAAGGGTAAGGGTATTCGCTATGATGGTGAATATGTGCGGCGAAAAGCTGGTAAGGCTGCAAAGGCAGAATTGTAATGGGAGCTAAGACTCGTGCAGCTGCGCGTAAATGGCGCCATCGGCGAGTGCGGCGCAAGGTGCGGGGTTCTGAAAAGTGCCCCCGATTGAGTGTATTTCGGAGTTCTATGCACATCAGTGCTCAGCTTATCGATGATGATCAGGGTGTGACGGTTGTACAGGCGTCGACTCTTGAGTCAGATGTATCCGCAGAGGCTGAAAATGCAGGGAAGATTGATAAGGCGCGCGCGGTTGGAAGGGTGGTCGCATCGCGGGCGCAGGACAAGGGTATTCGTAAGGTAATTTTTGACCGTGGTGGTCACAAATATCATGGCCGCGTGAAGGCTCTGGCGGAGGCGGCCCGATCAGGTGGACTGGAGTTCTAGGTATCGATATGGCGAGAAATAGTGGACCTCGTGGTCATCGGGATGATGATCGTGACGAGATGGATGAGAGAGTGGTGGATATCAATCGCGTTGCAAAAGTAATTAAGGGAGGCCGCAGATTTGGATTCAGGACGGTGATGGTTGTGGGCGACAACCGTGGTAGCGTTGGTGTAGGTGTTGGTCGTGCCCAGACTGTACCGGATGCTCTGCGAAAGGCTAGTGATAAGGCTCGTAAAAGTATGCGAAAGATTCCAATGGTTGGAACTACCGTGCCACACGAAAACTTGGGTAGGATTGGCGGAGCACGGGTATTTCTTAAGCCTGCCTCCCCAGGCACAGGAGTTATAGCTGGCGGTGGCGTGCGGGCAGTGTTGGAGTGTGCAGGAGTGAAAGATGTTTTGACCAAATCTCAGGGGAGTGCTAACGTACTCAACGTTGTGCAAGCTACATTTGTTGGTTTGGTTGAGATGAAAGACCCGGTTGAGGAGGCGCATCGTAGGGGTAAGAAGCTAGAGGAAGTACAACCTTTCTGGGCGCGTCAGAAAAATGGCCAGGAAGAAAAGTAAAGGAAAGACGGTATTTGTTACTCTGCGACGCAGTCCGCTGGGAACCAGCGGGAGGCATCAGGGTACTGTGCGAGCGCTTGGTCTTCGCAGAATTCGGCAAACTGTCGAGCATGGCGATACGCCGCAATTGAGGGGCATGTTAGCTAAGGTAGCGCATTTGGTGGAAATAGAGGAGCGTTAGTGGGTTTGGGAGAGAACATTTTCCGTGGAACTTCATGACATTAGACCTAGCCAGGGATCCCGCCGTGCTCGGAGAAGAGCGGGTCGGGGTATTTCGGCAGGCAGGGGCAAGACAGCTGGTAGAGGCACAAAGGGAGCCGGGTCACGGTCTGGTTCAGGCGGAAGGTTGTACCGTGAAGGCGGTAACCTTCCATTCGTGCGGAAGCTTCCGTTTAAGCGGGGTTTTACTAATCGAAACCGATTAATGTACGTAGAAATAAATGTTGAGGACATTGAGGCGCGATTTGATCCTGGTGCTGAAGTTAGTCCTAGCACATTGGCTGAGTCCGGCTTTATGAAAAGTGCTGGGGATAATCCTGTCGTAGTGTTGGGCAGAGGAAAACTTTCAAAGGCTGTGAGCGTCAGAGCGCATAGAATCACGCGTGGGGCTCTAGAAAAAATAGAAGCAGCGGGTGGTTCCGTTACCGTGTTGGAACTGGGTACGGTTAAATAAGAAGAGCGAAACAGGAAAAGGA
>JAKUPR010000089.1 GCA_022450585.1 Anaerolineales bacterium
GCTCTCCTCGATCTCCTCGGGTCTGGATGCCCCCACGAGAATAGTCGAAAGTTTAGGATTGGCTATCAAGAAACGAACGGTCAATGCTGCGATTGAAATGCCAGATGTCTTGGCCAATTTAATAAGGCGTTCATCTGAGAATATGCCTCCAGTTTGAGCCAGAGGACCCTGCAGGGACAAGCGAAATGGGGAGGCTTCATATGAAGTAACCAAACCCCTGAATATTCCTCCTACGACATATGCGATTCCTTGCTCATCAACCAGTGGCTGCACGGTCCGTGGAGAGCGACGATCCAAGAGTGAATACTGGCTGGCTGACAGGCACATATCGAGTTTTACTTGGCGAAAGACATGAGCCAAAGCCACAGACTGGTTGAAACTGAGACCAATGTAGCTACATAGCCCTTGTTTCTTTGACTCGCGGAGCGCCTGAATGATGGCTGAGTTTTCGTAGTCGTGTTCTTTATCAATGTCCAAAAGTTCGTCGTCATTCAGTGCGTTAGGGACCCACGCCTTCACCTTCTCCATATCGTGACCCTGAAGTACATCCACTTTATCGCGTCGGAGGGCGTTTAGACTGTGCCTCAATTGCAAACGACAGTCATCTAGCGTACGGTAGCCCATTGGATTAGCCCCACCTAGAGTCGTATAGCTAACAAGCTTTGTTGCAAGGAGATGCGGTTTAGTTGTTCCGTCAAGCCCCTCACCCATGATGAGCTGCGACTTACCCCTTTCAACCCAGCGGCCGTCGGCACCGGCTTTACCGTACGCGGGTGAGGTATCGAAATAGGTAACACCGAGATCGAGCGCATGTTTGACCGTCGCTACCCCTCGGTCATAGGAGTGCTTATATAAAGCGGCGCCACCAAGGCCGATGACGCTGACTTTTTCACCAGTGCGTCCAAAAGAGCGATGTTCCAATGCGCTTGACATACATGCCTCCAGTGATTCTAGGTGAGATCGATCATTTTTTGCATTGATACGATTCCTCAAACACCCTCAGATGGCCATCGTAACAATCTCACCACGGACTAATGCAAGATTGCGAATACTAGATAACAGATATGCGTGTGTGTTTAGGAATATGCGTGATAAAAGCGCAATGTTCCACTCAGTCATCCAACGAGAGCGCTTTCAAATAATCGATTAATAATCCTAACTCATCAACACTGAGTTGTTCGAAAACATTGTGTACGGTGCCGGTCCTAAAAACTTCTTCCAATGTTTGTGCACTGCCGTCATGAAAATACGGAGCAGTCATCCATACACCAATCAAGGTGGGAGTATCAAAGTTTGTTCCATGACCATGGCGGTTCTTTTCTAACAACCTATCCCCAGTACCAACCTCATGTAACTCAAGATCCGTAAAAATTGGAGGCACATGACAACGCTCACATCCGAGAGATGTGCACATCTGCCTGCCCAAATTCAAATCTATCCCATCCACAGGTTGAGGTGATATTGGAAACTCCAAGATAGCCAGGTAAGAGGCCAGTGCATCTAATTGATATGACATTCCAGCGTGAGCCAGCCCGAGTGTGTCATGTACTTCACCGTTTATCAGACCGTTTCCAACTTGTATCTCACGTATCGTAACCTCGACATCCTGTAACTCATCAAGATCTCCAGACCAGTGAATCGGCAATGTACGACTCACTCCAAGAAGTGAAGGGGTGTTTCTTGGCCCGTCTGGAAAACCCAACCAGGTACGACCATCCATCATTCCATCGAAATGGCATGTGGCGCATGAAATCCAATTGTCTGTTGTGAGAACCGGTTCGCTTGCAGAATTAAAGATCTTCTTCCCTTCCAATATAGTTTCAGGGAGTGGTATATCCGTCAGTTCAATACTTCGGGTAACAACCAAGTCATCCGTGTCAATCACCGACAAAGTACCATCTAGCACATTGTTGACGAAGACTCGGGAACCATCAGGCGTGATGGCTATCCCACGCGGGTTGGCTCCAACATTTATATGTGCCACACTACGACCAGTACGCTGGTCTATCACGGATACATCATCACTGCCAGCATTGGCGATAAAAACGATGTTTCCATCAGCTGAAATTGCCACTGAAAACGGCATATTAACCGGTTCATCAGCTGTATCGATAGTAATACGGTCACGAACCATCAATGTGAGATCCGACAAATCTAAAATATTTACAACTGGAAACACGGTTGAGTCAAAAAGTAGAGCAGTGTTTTCAACATTGGCGCGAGTTTGTGGCAAATAGGCTTTCTCTCCTAAAGGTCCTATTGCAATAAACTGATTTGAGCTGATGTCCAAACCAGTCGAAACAACCCGACTCACTTTCGCAGTTTTTACATTAATGCTCGTTACTTCACCGTTAAATAAATGGGTGACGAGCAATTGTTTACGATCAGATGTGAGTGCTAGGCCTGCAGGAAACGGATTAACTGAAATCCTATTGACTTGCTTCCCTGTTTTAAGATTCAGAACGCTCACATTACCCGTGGCAAATTCAGTGACGTATGCATCGTTACCATCTGTCACTACCGCATATGGCATCAATCCCACAAGATGATGATCCACATCCATATCACGATCTAAACTGATTACGGATATAGAGGAAGACCCCCAATTGCTGACCACTATTTTTTTAGAATCGGGCGTGAAGCACAGAGTCCGAGGATCCTCACCAACAAAAATTTCTGCCTTAATCGTTAGGTTAGCGGCATCAACTAGGGTTACCGAGCCACTGTCTGGGTTAATTGCTGCAACAAAGTTCCCGTCGGGAGAAACCGCCACAAATGAGGCCGCAACCGGACCTTCAATAAGCGGGATGGACGTCGGGTAAGGAGTCGCGCTCGGGTGCACCGGCTTGATTGAAGGAAGTGATGTAGGTTTTACAGTAACCGCATTGCCTAGCACAGCGGTTACTGCATCAGCGGGTCGAGTAGCTTCTGTTGAAGAAAAATTACTATTACAGGCTACAAGCGAGAGGGCCACAAGCACCAATAATCGGATTGTCCATGAAAATCGACAAAAATCTATCTTTTTGAACTCCTACTACAACTATGAGAGCAACCAGACCCTGGACTATGTTGGCAATACTTAATCACCGGGCTTACATACACGCATTTCGTCGAACAGTATCTCGCTGTCATCAAGCACTTCTAACCAGATGCCCCCAGGAGGGAGTGGATCTGGTTCAATTTTCTCAATCTCCAGATCACCATCTACAGCAACGTAGAAAACACCCTTTTGAAGTCCTATTTCTACTACGTGCCATTTATCAGATGCATGCGATATACCGATTCCATCGGCAAACTGGACTCCACCGCGCATAACATTAGTGCCGTTTTCATGGAAGGAAACTAAGTAACGGTTCCCATCTTTTGCGTGGAAATTAAGATGCACATTACCCTTAATAATCTTCACCAACATACGCCACACTACTTCCCCCCAGTTATCCCCTGCGAACGCGTGAACATGTCCCTAACCCCGTAACACCGGAGCATTAGAATCGCCGGTCTGTATGACCGACCAAGCCTGCTGGTCGCTGAACTCCCAACCTGTCGTTCCATTTTCAAAATTACTACTGAAGAGTTGGGTTTCATTAGCAAGGCAGTCGGTTTGATCAGTGGCTAAACTTTCCAGACTTGCGGGTGTATCGGATCCACTACTAAGAAAGCGTGGCACCCGGTTCCCATGCGTGACTATCGTGCCGGCGGCAGTCGGTCCTCC
>JAKUPR010000009.1 GCA_022450585.1 Anaerolineales bacterium
CTTAAAATATCCCCATCCGTTGATAAACTGGATATCACCCAATGCTCCGGATCGAACCAACTCCAGGGCGTGTCGTATTGACGGATGATGCAAGTTCGCGAATGCTTCGAAAACAACGACCTTGAACTCTCTAGCAGCGGCCTCAATGGCATCAAACTCATCCAGGCAGATGACAAGCGGTTTCTCACACAAAACATGTTTGCCTGCCTGGGCAGCTTTCACTATCCACTCAGCGTGCAAGGAGTTTGGTAGCGAGATATACACAGCATCTATATCGCTGTCGGCCAGCAACTCAACATAACTCCCATATGCCCTGGGAATGCCGTGTTTCTGAGCGTATTTATCGACCTTCTCTTGTGTTCGACTGGCGACAGCGATCAATTCACTTCGTGGAGACATAGCTATCGCGGGGATGATGGCATCATTGATCCAAGCTGTTGAAAGGAGACCCCATCGTACCATTGACAATTCCGTCATGTTCTTTCCCTCTTCTTCTTTGTGTGTGACCCAGCTATAACTACACTATATACTATCCTAGCTCCCAGCGGGTCGGCAAGCAACCACTCCCAACACCGAAGTCAGTTCGACGAGAAACTCCATCCAAGAGCAGCTTTCATTTCGGCCGCAGTTGCGTTCGATTGTACTCGCGAGTCATATAGGAGCGAAATCACTGCCTCATCCAGTGGAGCAAAACGATTTACATCCGTGTCGGATTGTTGAAAAATGCTGGTGGGGTACCGGAATGAGTCCATGGCGAGTCCAAGGAGCTGCGTGATTTCTTCGCGAATGATGTGATGCCTCTTGGGTTCGACAACATCGCTGCCGATGAGTACTACTCCGTCATAGAGATGTCCACTTCCATCCCACCAGTGCCAAAAGAATCCACTATTTCCAGTTTCGTACTGAGGAAGAATCTGGCTCATCTCTGACACTGGGACAAAGTGCACAGGGACACCGTTCGCTGCATCGTCGTCTCGGGAAATAGTGATCGTGCCGATGAGACCATCAAGCTCGGCGAGCACCGCATTAAGTACGGCACTGTCGGAATTTGTAGGAGTTCCCATGGCCCTGAAAACAACATCTGTCTTCCACTTGTGGACTCGTGCTTCCGAGTCTCCAAACTCGTTTCCAAGAGCTATTTCGATTAGATAATCGATGGATGCACAGGTCTTGATGGCATCCTGAATCTCGGGATTGCTGGCCACGACTGCCCATTGGTGTTTGTAGTTGAGGATGCCTTGGATATTGCTGATAGTAGATTCGTCACCTGATTTGATTATCGCGCAAGCGCGTTCAACTTCGAGGTCGATCTCTTTATTTAGTGCGTCCAAGTCAACAGTGGTTGGTGCAACCACCTGAGTCTGGCACGCCGAAGTTATTATTCCTAGCATCACCAATATGCGTGTTACACGCGACATAAAACCTGCTTCGGATTTTGTCATTACGCTTGCCACTATACACTGGTTAGCAGCGGGTCGGCAAGCATTGCCCGTGGTCGGAAGCGAGTTCATGCTGCATCTCCTATCTTGCGGCATGAAGTAAAGTGCTTTCGTAAGATTATTGCTGGTAGACTAATTCTGGGTAATAATTCATCGTCAAATTCCAAGATGTCTTGGCATTATTGGTGTGAAAATTGCGTTTGTTAGACAACTGTTGATATCCAGAAAATCTTTTGTCTGGTCGGCAATTGTGGCGTATACTGATTGTGGGGATTGTTTATGTTCTGTACAAAATGTGGTGAGAAACTCCAACCAGAGGATGATTTCTGCGGCAATTGTGGCAGCGCCGCCTCCAGCCTGTCGCCACCAGCATTTGAATCAGATGAAAAACCAACACGATTGAAATTTATTGTAGTGTTATGGGCATTCATGTACGCATTCGTGGGTACAGCTGTTGTCCTCTTTGTTTTTGCTTCTTTGGTTGGGGATAATCTTGGGTACAAAGAGGCAAGTTGGTGGCTAGACGAAAACCTGATAATTATCTCTGCAATAGTTGGTGCGTTTAATGCGCTTACTCGTGGTGTCACAGCTGCACGCACAAGGTAATTCTTCAAACTGTTCCGAGTGTTAGCGACAACTACTATAGCGGTCGCAGCTAGTTGATGGAGGGGTAGATACCGTTATGTGGCGAATCGTTAGCTTGTGTAGGGAGGGCGTCATACTGAACCTTCAGACTGGTGGTCGGTTTTGTGTTGGGGTAATGTTAGTTACTTATGGTAATTTGCTTAGCCTAAATTATTCCCACTCGAAATGTCTAAGCCTTACATGGTCTGTTGATTTAGTCTAACATTATCGCAAACCATACAAGCCGTATCATCGAAGCTCTTATCTCCTAAACCTAAACCGCTATTATGGTGATGTTCGGACTACATTTGCTACTGTGGGTTGTAGGCGCAATACTGGCCATCAGCTTGTATTGGTGGGGGACAGAACGTGTGTGGGATTTTGCTGTCCGACAAGGTTTCCTCGTAGACAACTGGTACAACGGATGTTTGAAGGTGTTCTTGAAAATCATAGTAGCTGGTATCGCAATATCAGTTTGGGGCGCGCTGTGGGGAGGTCTGTTTTGAGCACCAATCTGTTGGGGATAGGCCGCGCCAGCGTTGGATGAGTTGTTCGGTCTTACTCATTCGGTGTATATTTGAGACATGGGAGTTGTACTACTGATAGTTGGCGGCATTCTTTTGTGTTACTTCATGTGGTATATAAGCGTCTATTTGCCTAATCTCAAAGATGGGGAGAAGATGCCGTTGAGTCGAGCGTGGGGTTTTGCAATTTGGTTCCTTGCCGTTGTCCTCATGGTGTGGGGAATTGTTTCCGTTAACGGAACCCGTAGTTAGTCATAATCATCATTGTAATACTCTGGTCCCAGCGGCCCAGTTTACTGGGGTTGGCCTAAGCTCTGTGAGGCATGGTAGCGGTGCTGTAGTACAACGAGTATCAATACGCAAGCCAGTCCGCAAATTGGAGTGTACAACAGTGCACGGAGCCCAACCTCCAAAGAATATTTGTCTGCCAATAGGCCAGTGATTGCCGCTCCGATGCCTGCCGGCGCTGAACCTAAACCAATCGCCAATGCCGAGGCTAGCCCAACACCGCGTGGCCACACCTCTTGCGCAAAAACGATGCCAACCGGAAAAGTAAGCCCCACCAGTATCCCCATGATGGAGAGCAGTATCACCTGTATGTCAGAGTTTATCGTATTCATGAAAAACCAGTAGGATGGGCTGAGTAAGCCGAGCCCTAAAGCGAGAACTTGCCAGCGCCCAATTCGATCTGACAGTACACCACCCAAAAGACTGCCGCCACCCAGAAAAGCCGAGAACACAAACAGCAGTTGTCCTCCCATTTCCAGGGCACCACCTTGTTCTTGGATCCACGTTGGTAGATAGGTTACAAATGAGAGAAACCATGATCGAAACATGATTGACAATACAACTAGGATGAGACCTAGCTGCCATCCATTGCTATTGGCCCGTGAAGCATCATCTATTTTCGCTTGAGAATAATCCCCTGAACCACTTCCTACACCTATTCTCAATTGCCAATACATCAGCAATCCTGTTAGTATTGCTATTGGAATTAATATCGAAGTTCCCGATAGACCTAACCAGCCGATGATAGCTGCTACCAATAGTGGACTAAATGCTGCTCCCAAGTTACCGCCAACTGAAAAGAGGGATACCATCGCGCCTCTGTGTTTGCCCACGCCTACTGATGCAATCGTAGCTCCAGATGGATGGAATGCCGCAGACCCCAATGCCCCCAGAGCAACTGCCAGAATGAGTAGTGTGTAGCTTGGGGCAACCCCTATCATACCTAGAAAGACGCCGCTCCATATGACGCCAAGAGATGCGAGTTTCCAAGGACTCCAGCGGTCACTTAATAATCCGAAGGCGGGTTGTGCAACCGATGCCACAATTGAGAGAACAAATGCGATGAAGCCAATCTGGGCGAAACTGAGGCCCATGGATGCTATGAGCAGCGGATAAACAATTGGCAGGAAGTTGTAACATGTTTCGACTATGAAATGACCGAACACGCTTGCCGAGACTGAGAGTATGTTGCGGCGTGAAAGAGACAAGTTAGTTTTTGCCAAATAATTGACGTGCTATATAGCACGTCAATTTATTAGTGAGCATAACCACACTATACCTCGGCTTACAGCGTGACCACAAGTATTGCCAGAGCAACTATGCCGTCAATCTTCATGGCGACTTTTTCTTTGGGCATCTTTCAATGTATTACGGGGGAATGGGTTATTAGTGATGGTCGCAACTTCTTCTGTGGGAGTTCCGCAGGATGTCCAGATGAATCCGAATGTCGGGATGGCAAGCATTGCTGATATCCGTATGAAGAGGACATTATAACGTGATTGTGTGGGGGAGGGTGCTCTTGTGTTTACCATATGATTCGTGATTGTATGCCTACAAGATGTTTGGCACGAGAATTGCTTCTAGTTCGTTTGTATACTTGAGGGGAACGATTTGTGAAAGACGCAGTGATGGTTGCTAGGCCCGACGGGCTAACAGAAGTGTATCGAATGCATGGGGGCTTTGGCGTGATTGAATGGAAACGGATGGCGGTCGGCGAGATGCTTTTCGGCGACTGGCAATCAGTGGATTACAACCAGATCAAGCCGGACGCGGGTTCCGCTGACCACATCCAGTCGCGGACCGAGGAGATCTGGTACATGGTATCGGGCCAAGCCGAGATTTGCTTTGACGGAGACCAGGTCTGTGAGATGCGCCCCGGCGATCTACTGATTACCCCTCAGTATGGCCGACATGGTGCCACAAATATCGGGCAGGAAGACGTGGAGATGCTGGTGATCGAGGTATTCCCAAAGTCCGTGATCGACGTGCTTCCCAAACATAAACCGACCGAAGCGAAGGATTGAGTCTCGTGCAACCAGATGCCAAATGTAGTCTTGTCAGCCTAAAAGAACAGAGATCGGTTGATCCGAAGGAGTATTTCACGGGCAGCTGGCGCTCGATTCGTCTAGAGAGGGTCGAGCGCGGACAGCAGCTGGCTAGGTCGATGGAGGGGATTGAGGAATCTTGGTTCGTCGTCTCTGGCACTGGCACAGCACTCGTGGGTGATCGATCTATTGACCTCTACCATGCGACCACATTGACGTTTCCGCTCGGATCGGCCGTCGTGTTCCAGGCCGGTGACGAAGCTTTGGAGCTGTTCGTTACGACCCTAGAGGTCTAGGCACGAGAACACCTGGTATATGAACAATCCGAAGAATGTCCCAGAGCAAATGGCGGACGCTTTGCTTTCAACAAAAGAATTGATTTCTGCCGTCACTGAATATCACCAAAATGGGGCACTGAGGCAGTATGCACCCGATCATCTAAAGAGAGAGCTTGAAGGTGTCATTGTATTGCTCGCTCTGGCTGGCGAAAAGTGCAATAAAGCTCTGGAACGCTATCACATCCACCAGAACTAACAACAACATGGCCGAAAAACGCTCGGCATGGTGGGATAACACATATATCAGATGGTTACTCCTTCCTGTCGCATACATGCTCGGGTTGTTCCTGACGGCACGGGCACTTGCTGATATTATTGGTGATACCGAATCGACTTCCTCACCCGAGAACTTCTTTGGCGTCACTCAGGTGGGAGCATTGCTTTTTGTCGCAATCTGCTGGCAGATTGCGACAACTAAGAATGTCACCTTATTTCGAAGGTGTGTACTGGCTCCATATGTGTTCGTTGCTGCCAAATACATTGTTGGTTGGTTGTCTTTGGCACTGGTGGCAATTCCACTATTGTTTGTTGCGATTTCAGAGGAAGCCCTCCGAATCCCCGTACGCACAATAATGAACCTTGGCGGACTAGCTTCCGTGTATGTCTGGTGGCGAGTCACCAAGAGCAAATAACGAAGCGTCCGAAGTCAAGTATATTGGACCAGAGACAATCCATAATAGTCCCTCGAAACTTCTATACACTATTTGAATCCAGATCAACTAATGACTAATGGGATAGGTGCCGCGTCAGCGTTGGGTTAGTTGCTCTGCCTTACTCAAAGGGATTATAATACCTTCACAAATTAGCTCAAGGAGAGTTCAGATGACAAATATCATGGTAGCAAAGAGTACAGTCAAGGATTACGGTGTCTGGAGAGAGGTCTTCGATGGTAACACGGCAATGCAGGCTGAGTATGGCCTGCATATTAAGGGTGTTTATCAATCAAAGGCAGACCCCAATACAGTCTTCGTGCTAATAGAAGTTGAAGACATGGCACGAGCACAAGAGATGATGAAGAAAGCCGAGGAAACTGGTGTGTTTGACAAGGCTGGCGTTATTGATGCCGAGCGCACTTTATGTGATGATGTGACGTAAAGGTCAAGTATACGCAAAAGGAGGTGCACGCGGGTTAAAAAGCATAAGGACCGCGGTATGCGCAGCTGTTAGGGCTATTATGTGTACAGTGTGTTTCTCTGCTTCTGAGACATTTCCTATATACAATGTATTGCTGGTAACAGGATTGCTATCAATCTTAGTGCTGCATGATGATGTGCCAGATAGATTCTCCCATTTCTCGTTGCAGGCCATATGACTAGTGAAACGGAGGAACTAAGATGACCCAAAAGATTCCTCGGATTTGCGTAGTTGGTAGCGCCAATATGGATCTCCTTTCCAAGGTGACTCGAATACCCAAGACTGGTGAGACGTTGGTCGGACACTACTTTTACATGGGCTGTGGAGGTAAGGGGTCTAATCAAGCGGCCATGGCGGCCAAGCTAGGTGCGGAAGTCACCATAGTGGCAAAACTGGGACGCGATTCTTTGGGGCAAATCATCCTAAATAATTATGAAGACTTAGGTATTGAGACGTCTTATGTCTCTTGGGATGATAAGAACTTCTCAGGCGTAGCTCCCATACTTGTGGATGACCAGGGGCGTAACATAGTAGTCGTTGTACCTGGAGCCAATTTGGCGCTAAGCCCTGAGGACGTACGCAAGGCATCCGATGCTATACAAACAGCCGATGTGGTTGTTGGTCAACTTGAGATTCCGGTTGAGAGTACCCTGGAAGCATTTCGAATTGCTAAGACAGGTGGGGTCCCAACCATTCTTAACCCAGCACCGGCCTCTTCCATCCCCGACGAACTTGTTCGACTCAGCGATATTTTCGCTCCTAATGAAACGGAAGCTCACTTAATGACGGAAATGGAGGTAGACACACTAGAGCAGGTTGAAGAAGCTGCCAGGGCACTAATGGCTCGTGGCCCTGACGCTGTTATTATCACTCTCGGAGATCGCGGTGCGTTTCTTTTAGATGACGAGGAGGCTACCTATTTTCCAGTCCCGGAGGTGAATGCAGTTGACACCACGGGAGCTGGCGACGCCTTTATTGGAAGCTTAGCCTACTTTTTGGGACTAGGCTATCCATTGCGCCAGGCTATTGAGCGTGCCAATGGTATTGCCACCTTGTCTGTTATGAACGTTGGTACCCAAGTCTCATTTCCCACGAGAGAAGAAGTAACGCACCTGATGGAGGAATGAGGGTCATCTAGGATTCCACTTAAGAGCTCGGGACAATGGATTGTCCTCGGTCTTAACTTGGGAACATAGTCGGTTTATTGCTATTTTGATTATCTCCAGTCAGATTGATTTTGGAGTGATAGTCTTGTGAGGCAAATGCATGGCTAGGGTGAGTCTGTTTCAATGAATCCCTCACCTACCAGTATGCTGTTCCCACCAACCCAGGTAGCCACAACTTCTCCTTTTCTCTTCTCCGAGCGGGCCTCTAATATGCTGGAGCGCCCCATTTCTACTCCCTGGGCTATGCGCCAGTGGAAGATGCCACTGGTTTTTTCGTTGTAGTGACTTAGTAATCCAGCAAGTGCGCAGTTGGCGCTGCCGGTTGCGGGATCTTCCGGTACTCCATCTAGCGGTGCGAACATGCGTGCACGTACATCAAATTCATCTTTGCTAAAAGCATATAGAAATATGTTAGGCGCTACTCCTCCAGCAACGAGGGCATCTAACTCATCCATGAAGATGCGTGCTTGCCCTAGTGTGGCGCTGCTTGTGAGTTCTGCAAAGAGGAACGGAAGTCCGACTGAGGCCACTTGGGGAAAATGCGTACTAGTGACGATGTTATTCGATTGGAGCGACACTGCGGACGCTAGCGAACGAGGAGATGCTGTTTGTCCCAATGAAAGCACCTCGGGAGCCTGAAGCTCACACCAGAATGAGTTTCCGGCTCGTCTTTGGACCAAAACTGGTACCAAGCCTGCCTTCTCTTCGAAGGTTACCGTAATCGAAGTGGTGATTCTGCCAAATTCACCAGCAGCGGCCAATACGTATGCAGTTCCGATGTTGGGATGTCCAGCAAAGGGTAGCTCGGAAGTTGGTGAAAAGATACGAACTTTACGAGAATGTCCTATCTCGGCGGGAAACACGAATGTAGTCTCCGAGAAATTGAACTCACGGGCAATTTGCTGCATCTGGTGATCAGATAGACCAGTGGCTTGTGGTAATACTGCCAGTTGATTACCGCCGAATCGATGGTTGGTAAAGACATCACAAATGTAGTACTGGTAGCGCATAATCTTGCTCCGATTGATCTAAATGTCTGCTTGCTGGGCCCAACACGTTGCAACAAAATTTCGACAAATCAGTAGACAAGTATAGTGGGAGTTTTAGACGGCGCAAACAGAAGTGATTGCACAACTTGCTCGCATTGTTTTCTGGGGCACAATCTGTCTACTGTGCTTAAAAGCGTGTTAAGTTATACGCTGGGCCTTGCGTCTTGGACTAGGTTGAGGTAGCCTTGGAAGTTCACGATAGTTGCTGCTAGCAGTTTAGTTTGCAGTTTGGCGAGTTATAGGTCGCTTAACTTGTCATAGCTGCCCTTGTAGGACTCAAATCAAATATATCTACAGACGTGTGCCAGACGGATGCCAACCACGATAATCGAAGTCGAAAACCTTGTCAAACGTTATACTTCCGCTGTAGAAAACGCGCTGGACGACATTTCGTTTACAGTTGAAGCTGGTGAATTTTTCTCATTACTGGGGCCAAATGGGGCTGGTAAAACGACCACGCTTTCTATTCTTACTACCATTCTTTCACCCACCTCTGGGAGAGTGATTGTTGCTGGTCATGATGTTCAGAAAGATCGTGGTGCGGTTCGTCGCAACTCCGGAATTATTTTCCAGAATAGGAGCTTGGATGAAAACCTCACTGCAGAAGAGAATATAAGGCTACACGTAATACTGTATGGCATGTATGATTTTAGGCCTACATTTTCAACAATGCCACGAGACTACAAACGGCGTGTGCACCGTTTGGCAAAAATGCTTGGTATCGATTCTGAGATTTTCAACCCAATCAAGTCATTCTCAGGAGGAATGAAGCGCAAATTAGAAATAGTACGAGGTCTTATTCACGAACCACAGGTATTGTTTTTGGATGAACCTAGTACAGGTCTAGATCCCGAAAGCCGCCGCAATTTGTGGCAATATCTCACCGATGTTCGAGTGAAAAAGGGAGTCACTATTTTTCTTAGTACTCACTACTTAGATGAGGCGGAGGGTGCTGACAAGATATGCATAATAAACAAAGGGCGCATTGTTTCTCTTGGAACCCCAAGTCAAATAAAGACTGATCTGGTTAGTGATCATCTCGTTATAGATGCCGAAGATAGAACCCAACTTAGAGCAGAATTAAGGGAACTTGGTGTGTCATTCATCGAGTCGCCGCAGTTCAAGCTTTCACTAAGCGATAGCACCGCGCACCAGATTATCAAAAGCATAAATACACCACTGAATCTAGTTAGAACCAGTGCGCCCTCATTAGAAGACGCATACTTGCGGATAGTGTCTGGAAGGCCATGGAATTAAACGCCGTAATTGCTCTGGCCTACAGAGATCTAATGAAATTCTTGCGGGATCCCACGCGAATCGTTGCATCGCTCTTGTTCCCATCAGTGTTCATTGGTGTGCTTGGCGGTAGTTTCCAAGCAGGCCTTGGCACTGCGTTGGGATACGATTTCATGTCATTTGTTTTCGTCGGTGTAATTGCGCAGACTTTATTCCAGTCTTCCGCGATGGGAATCATATCTATGATCGAAGATCGCCAAAATGATTTTATGCAAGAGGTCTTTGTATCACCGATTTCCCGTTACTCAATTGTGTTAGGAAAAATTGTGGGTGAGACATTGGTGTCTATCACTCAGGGTGTCGCAGTTGTGCTATTTGGTTTAGTTATTGGCGTCTCAATCACCCCTGGCAAGGCATTAGGATTTCTGTGGGTAGCTATTATTATATGCTTATTTGGAGCTGCCTTTGGTGTAATGGTGCTTTCAAACCTAAAAAGCCAACGTGCCGCAAATCAAATATTTCCTTTCTTAATGTTGCCGCAAATTTTCTTAGCTGGTGTCTTTACACCAGTCCAGAATCTACCCTGGATACTAGACATCCTTTCTCGTATATCCCCTATGCGTTACGCAGTTGATTTGGCCCGCGGGGTTTTTTATGCCAATTCTCCAGAGTACCCATTAGTCGTCTTGTCGCACCCCATTATCAATATAATGGTTATATTCACTTTGTTCTTAGTGTTCGTTATCGCAGGAACCTGGTTGTTCGTCCGACATGAGAGCAATCGCTAAAAAATCCCGTCTTTATCAATTGTTTTTGTTCTAATCCATTTTCTTTCTCGTTGGCTAATACCATATCCTCCCACTCTTCCTGTGAGTACTACTTGGGGGTAAAGCAAAGTGCTTTCGTGGATACCCTAGCGTGTATGCTTCATTGATGTCCTGCTAAGAATCCTACACTATTTTCTTTTCCATCTGTCCCCTTATCTGTTCGTTAGCTTCTGGGTAAGCTTTAGTAATCCTAGTGAGAATTTGTGCAAATCCATCGACAGCATCTTTGTCATTACACAATGTTCGTATGTCCACCTTGCCTGCACGTGTTTCAGGTAATACCATGATTGTGATTACGTTAGCTCGATATATTGCCCCGCGTCTTTTACCATTAGGGAACACGTGCTTTTTATACTTAATCCATCCTCCGGTAAAACGGGTGGTTACCTCTATTGTGGCGCCAAAAGAATACTGGGTGCGCGACTCCAATTTGGCGCGCTCCGATTCTTGGATTTCAACAAGTCCGCCATTGTCACCAGTAGCTTCTATCCTCCACGATTTACTTTGGTCTTCCAACCAGTCGCAGAATATGTTTGCATCAGTGTTCAGCCTAAATCTGAAATTCCTTACAAGGGGCATACTTAAACTATATGTCCGTTCCCAGTCTAAACATTGCAAGCGGTTCTTTCGCCTGTACTTTGAGGCGTTCGACCTCGTTCTCGCTTAGTGGCTCGAAATCCGCAGCAATCTTAATTGATTGCTCGAAAAGTTCTTGTGCCCCGGGTGGCAGAGCCGCAGTCACCGATTGGGTAAGTGTAAAACGCAGGGCAAGATCCTGTAATGCCGGATCCATAATGGGATTGTACGAGAGTTTGGAAAAGTGCTTATCAGTGCCCTTCGGTACTTTTCCGTATGCCATAGCCTTTAACGCTAGCACTGAAATCCCCTTTTCCTTAGCTTTTTGCACTACTTGTGGGCCAAATCCTACGTGCAAAAACATAGCCCAGTTTATAGGGAAAAGAACCGAGTCGAAGTCGAATTGATCCATTAATTTCAGGGCGCACTCGACAGAATGCGCTGAAAAACCAAGGTGGCGTACTTTGCCCTCTTTTCGTGCAGCTACAAGTGTCTCGAGGGCTCCCCGGGGGCCCATCGCCTGATCAAAGTCCTCTTTCGTTGTCATCATATGCAATTGGTACAAATCAAAATAGTCTGTATTCATCTTCTGCAACGAGCTTTCCAGTTCATTTCTTGCGGCTTCGGCACTGCGTTCTGTGGTCTTGCATGCCAGAAAGACGTCTTTACGGTATGGGGCCAAAGCCGGCCCCAACCTTGCCTCGGCGTTGCCATAGCTGGGTGCTACGTCAAAATAGTTAATACCGCTATCAATAGCCAAACCGACCAATCTTTCAGCTTCTGAATTCTCGGTATTGTCTACCATAATGCCGCCAAAACCCAGAATTGAGAGTTCATCTTCTTTGCCGTATCTACGCTTGATCATACCTTCCTCTTTACTGAGACTGGGTCTCGACCCGGCGGTATTTCATGAACTGGTGAGGTCTACGACTTACTATAATCTCTCGAATGTGATCTGACTCAAGGAATAACTAGATCAGTAGCTCAATGTGACTTCTGCATCGGCTGCTAACGCAATCACTCCAGCCGGTCCGCTCCAGTTTAAATTGATACCTTTGATGATAGCTTCAGATGAGTCCTGACTGACCCCAAAATAAGCTTGTGACGCTGTTGAGCAATGTATTCCGTTTGCTCCATTTATGATTGTCTTCATAAATCCTTGGCACATATTTGGTGCAGCATCGATTGTTTTGTCTAGATTAAAAATGTACTCTGTGTGCAGTAGCTGGACTGCGGCGGCCGCGAAGAATACGTCCACCTTGTGTCCATCGTTGATGGCTTGTGCTGTACATCCTAGTCCCACTATACATTTGAATTGGTCAACATCCGGGCTGGTTGCTAACTTAATGAAGAAGTGTTTGCTCATAACTTTTGTTACCTCTCGCCTTGATTGATGTGATAATTCTGTAGATTGATATTATATGTGGCGACTAGGTTTTTGGACAGCGTTCACTTCACATTGAGCAAATTATCTACTCAATACCGTCCCCGTTTGCATGCAGGTGTGTTACCGTGACAGAATAATGACGGAGCTTGCGCCCAACCCCAATCTTGAAGTTCCCTAGGATCCTGAAGATCCGAAAAAAGCCCAAATGGAGATCAAGGGAGAGGACGAAGAAGACACAGCTTAGGGCAGCTAATGACACGTAGCCGAGATATTATGGTCATGCTAATGCTAATGGGGAAAGACTCAATTGGCAGTATAGGATGAAGTGAAACATTGATTTTCGCGGATATATGGATATCCAAAATGTTTTTCAGACTATAATGCTTTAAGGTAATCTAATATTCTTGGAATTAAACTGAACCCAAAACACTTTAGGAGGAAAACGTAGATGATTAGCTCAGCAGAAGCAAGATTAGGTAAGAATATGGCAGTGTTAGGTGCAATAACGATTCTCGTAACAATGGCTATAGGTTTTCTAGGTGGTTCCCGAGATGAGAATCCCCAATTGGCTACCTTAAGTGACTTCGTTGACTTTGTTAACAGTTTTACTTTGATTGTCGTCATTATGTATTCCCTAAAACTATTCAATCTAGACGAATCACCATTGATCAAAGTAATTGGGAACGTAGCGATAATTGGTGTGACAGTTGCCATGATAACCGATCTTTCTCCGGCATTTTCTGCTATTGAAGGTACAGGTGACGGATTCACAGTTGCTCAAGTCTCAGAGATAACAGACACTGTAACGACTGGTACATGGATAGTTATGCCACTATTTGTACTATTGGTATCAGCAAGATTTCGTGGCGACCCAATACCTTCATGGGGTGCTTGGGGAGGTATTGGTGCTGGGTCTCTTATACTTCTGATGCATGTGATTGCACTCTCTGGTCTTGCACAGGATACGGATGTTTTTTGGCCAATCTGGATAGTAGCAGGAGCCATAGGATTCCCCCTGTTTGCGCTTGGTATGAGCAGGGCATTTGCAAGCAAAATCTAAATACTAAATATTTCGGAGCTAGATTAAACCAAACAGACCTGAGCTTTGGTGGTCAGGTCTGTTTGGTTTAATCTTCTGAGATTATTCGGACTACCCTGGATGTTTAACCGATTTTATCTATTCGTTACAATAGATGTCGGCACAGTGTACATCTCAACTGCCGTTGCCAGAAATAGTCCCGACGTGCCCATGGCATTACGTGGGATGTGTCCTTTCGCCGTTGCAATAATCTCGATATAATTCCTAGAATTATTTCAGAAGTGGAAAAACTCAAAGGAGAATACACATAAATGATTACTTCAGCAGAGGCTAGATTAGGAAGAAACATGGCAATCTTGGCCGCATCGGGATCTATCATAGGAATAGCTATCAACTTTCTGAATAGTTCAGAAGGCTGGGATCCACTATGGGGTTTGATAAGCGGCATAATTGACTTTGCGAGCAATTTGGGCTTGGTTGTAATGTTGATATATGCTATCAAACTGTTCAACCTAGAGGATAAACCCTTCATAAAAGCATTGAGCTATATAAGCATAATTGCGATGACCAGTGTCATGGTTTCCGATCTGGCCCCATCAATCACCTCATCTGGTCTTGGCACTGAGAGATTCGGACCAGAGGAAATTTCCGCAATAGCAGATTCCGTTCAATCTGGCACATGGATAGTGGTACCTCTATGGGTGCTGTTAGTATCAATGAGCTACCGGGGTGACATCTTGCCTTCATGGGGTGGATGGGCTGGTATGCTTGCAGGCGCTCTTATGCTTTTATTGCACGTAATTGTGCTATCGGGTATTGGATCAATTGAGATTCTTTGGCCGATTTGGCTAGTAGCAGGAGTCATAGGATTCCCCCTGTTTGCTTTTGCTATGAGCAGGGCATTTGCAAACAAGATCTAAATAATAAATATTTCAGAGCTATATTGAACCCAACAGACCTAAGCCCAAAGGCTAGGTCTGTTGGGTGACATGCACCTGGCATGTGCCATGTTGAATCTAGTCCTAATATTCAGCAAGTGCAACAGGCCGTCCATCCCACTGGTGGATTGTGGTTACTGAAATGAGGCACTGAATGGTAAGTGCGAATATTTTGGCGGAAGGGTGTACGCAATCTGACGTGGCGGTATAGGTCAGATTTTATCTTCAACAACTTCGTCATGGCGTCTTCCGGATGTGCTTCCGGCTGACGAGTAGGCCAGCTTCTTTAGTGCAGACTTATGTTCAGAAAGAATATCTCTGATATCGGCTTTTATATCCCCGATTACCGTATCTCCTGTGGGCAGTGTTTTTGTCCACGCAATCTTGTGTTCCCATTTGTTGCCCTCGTGCCATATTTCAAGCATAGCTTCTTCTTCTACTACGTCTTGTGCTTCAATCCTCCAGCGATTGCCAGCCACAAGTAAGTGTCTGTAGTCTAGTAAGTTCTCTGGTTTTACGTATGCTATCCTGATCTTAGTGCGCTCGCCTTTTTCGTATTCGAAATCAAGGGTGTATTGCAACCCTCTCTTTTTGCATACTTCTCTGATGGCAGCTTGCGCCTCTTCACGAGTAGGCATCTCTAATGAACTATACACCCGACTAGCACGCACTACAAACTATATAATCGCTTCCTACTTAAGGGAAGGAAGATAAACTGACTTGAACAGTGGCCCCAATATTTGGATTTGGAAACGACTGAACCTAGCACCTAACGTATAAATTATCTGTTTATCGATTGGATTGCTGCTAGCTCTGGTATTGGAGTCAGTGCAGTTTCTTAGGCTGGCTGGTGTCGCAAGGCGCTGTGGGCAGCGGCTAGCCTCGCTACTGGTATACGGAAAGGAGAACAGCTTACGTAGTTTAGTCCTATCTGGTGGCAAAAATCAATTGATTCTGGGTCACCGCCGTGTTCTCCGCAGATCCCAATTTCTAGGTTTTCGCGGGTGCGGCGTCCGGCTTCTACGCACATGTGCATGAGCTTTCCTACACCCTCTTGATCAATCGTTTGGAAGGGATTTCTCGAAAGAATACCATCATCTACGTATTTTAGGAGAAAATTTCTCTCGGCGTCATCGCGACTGAATCCATAGGTCATCTGCGTGAGATCGTTGGTCCCAAAAGAGAAGAACTCTGCTGTTTGGGCAATCTCATCACCTGTTACTGCGGCCCGCGGAATTTCTATCATGGTGCCGACCTTGTATGATATCTTTACGTCTTTTTCTTCCATTACTAAGCTGGCAATTTGCCTTATTTCGGGCACGATGACTCTTAGCTCATTAATGTGACCCACCAGCGGTATCATGATTTCTGGTTTAACAGGAACATCATTTAGTTGAACTTTGGCGGCTGCCTCAATTATGGCTCGTACCTGCATTGCCACTATTTCCGGGTGCATAATGCTCAACCTCACAGCGCGTAAACCAAGCATCGGATTGTTCTCGTGCAGTTCCTGAACTCGTGCGAGAAGTGCTTCTAGCCTGGCTATTTCATCTGGAGTTTCCTGCCCAAGCAAATAGCGCGCTAAGGAGGACACTCGCTTATTGATCAATTGCCTCCAGACCTCGTATTCATCTGGCAGGAACTCGTGCAATGGAGGGTCGAGCAGCCTGACAATTACAGGGGCCCCCTGCATGGATGTGAAAACCCCCTCAAAATCATCTCGCTGCATAGGGAGAAGTTCGTCCAGCGCTTCTTGGCGTTCCTCTAGTGTGCTACCGAGGATCATGCGCTGAACCACAGGTAGTCGGTTTTCTTCAAAGAACATGTGCTCCGTGCGGCACAGACCGATGCCCTTGGCGCCGTACTGGCGAGCTCGCTGTACGTCAGCTGGATAATCCGCGTTTGCCCACACCTGTAATCCACGCAACGGTTTTCCGTTGGTTGCAGTGCGTATGCCTGGGGTGTCGCATACTTCGTCAGCCCATCGCAGCAGGGTCAGTAGCTCAGTTTGCTCTTCTAATAATGGTGCGCTTGTGGCAATGCGTCCTAAGTATACATTCCCGTTGGTGCCGTCAATCGAAATCCAGTCACCTTCATTCACTACAATATCCGATGCGACCATACGTCGTTTTTCTATATTCATGCGTATGCTGGTCGACCCCGACACACATGGCACCCCGAATTGGCGTGCCACGACAGCCGCGTGTGATGTAGCTCCACCTGCACTAGTCAGAATGCCTTTTGCTGCCAGCATACCGTGGACATCATCTGGTTTAGTGAACGGCCGAGCCAGAATCACGTCAGTCCCTTGTTTTTTTACTGTACGTTCTACAGTGTCAGCGTCAAAGTACACTTGACCTACACCAGCTCCGGTGGAGGCATAGACGCCACTAGCGTACAGGCGATTTTGACTTTTCGCTTCTTCCAAGGATTCTAGATTGAATTGCGGATGTAGAAGTGTATTTACGTGCTCGGGATCAACACGCTGTAGTGCCTCATCGCGGGAAATCAAACTTTCACTTGCCATGTCAACGGCGATTCGTACAGAGGCCCGCGCCGTGCGTTTTCCGCTGCGCGTTTGTAGAATCCACAATTTGCCATCTTCGATCGTGAACTCGATGTCCTGCATGTCGCGGTAGTGGTCCTCCAATTTCTTGCAAACGTCAGACAGGTCCCTATAAGCCTCTGGCAACTCGTTCTCTAGCAAATGGATTGGTTGCGGGTTGCGTATCCCTGCGACTACATCCTCACCCTGTGCGTACATCAGATAGTCTCCAAATAGACTTCTCTCTCCGCTCGAGGGACTGCGCGTGAAAGTTACACCTGTGCCGGAATGTTCGTTGAGATTACCAAAAACCATTGTGACGACGTTCACCGCAGTGCCGAGATTGTCAGGAATGTTTGCTGCATTACGATAATCTCTGGCACGGCGACTATTCCATGAATTGAATATGGATTCTATGGACTGGCGCAGTTGTAGTTTTGGATCCTGTGGGAAAGGCTCTTCTACGTTTTGTTGGACCAGCGCCTGAAACATTTGTGTAATTTGTTCCCAGTCCTTTGCTGTAAGGTCGCTGTCCTCTTTTTTTCCGTTGTGCAGCTTGTAACTATGCAGGGCATTTTCAAAGACATCGTCTGGTACGCCAAGAACGACGGTACCGAACATTTGCACCAGTCGACGGTAGCAATCGTAGACAAAACTTGCTCTGTCATTGTCCTTTGCCATGCCTCGCGCGACTTCATCATTCATACCTATATTCAAGACTGTGTCCATCATACCAGGCATAGAAAATTTCGCGCCGGAGCGACTGGAGACAAGCAATGGATTTTGGGGGTCACCGAATATCTTGCCCGTCGCGGCTTCAATTCTTTCAATCGCTGCTATTGTCTGTTCCCACAATCCATCTGGGAGCCTGTGGTCATTCTGTAGGTAGTCATTGCAGGCTGCGGTAGTGATCGTGAATCCAGGTGGTACGGGTACTCCTAAGCGGGTCATGTTCGCTAGGTTTGCCCCTTTTCCTCCTAGTAGGCCTAACACTGCCTCCCAAGACTCATCCAGATCAGATTCTAGTTGGGATACTTCACTAAAGCGGTACACCCATTTTGTGGAGGCCATAATTTCTTTCGCACTCTTGAGTTTGGTTGTTGCGTGTGTATGTGACTCTAACCCAAAAAATGATAATATACCATATGCGAACCACATAGCCAAGAAAACCTGAGTATTTCTACAGCTAGGAGTGCTGCTGAAACATTACCATATTCCTTCCAGGGTGACGCTGCGGGCCAATTGGTGTTGGCGAGGCAAGCCACAATCATAGTGCAGGCGTGCTTATATGGTTTATAGTTCTACGGTGTTTTTAGGCCCAATACATGCAGTATTTAACTGGATTCCTTCGGGCGATTGATATAAGCATAAAACTTGATGACGATATTTACAAAGATGAGAATGGACGGTGAGGTGGTACTTATTACGGGAGCTACTCGAGGAATAGGGAGAAGCGTGGCAAGGGAAGTTGCCACCACCGGAGCAACACTCATTGTAATTGGACGGAGTCATGCGCGTACCGCCGCACTGGTGTCGGAATTGCACAATATAGGGGGCTCGGGCCCGATTCATGGTGAGGTTTGCGACCTAACGTTACAGTCTGAGATACGGGCTCTCGCTGACCGCATCCTTGCCGAGCATGTTCGACTAGACGTGCTCATCAACAATGCTGGCGCCATATTTTCGCAGCGACAACTTACGAGTGAGGGTTTCGAGAGGACTTGGGCACTTAATCACAATGCCTATTTTTTACTTACAGCGCTACTAAGAAACGTATTAGTTGAGAGTTCTCCAGCTAGGATAATCAATGTAGCTTCGGATGCACACTACGTTGGTAGTATGTGTTGGGATGATTTGCAATTGGCCAGAAATCAGTATTGGTGGGGATGGCGTGCTTATAGTCAATCCAAACTAGCCAACGTTCTATTTACTCGCCAACTCGCATACTTTCTTGCGGGATCTAGGGTCACAGTGAATGCTGTTCATCCTGGTTTTGTCAATACTGGTTTTCACCGAAACAATGGCCTACTCGCCAAAACTATGATGGTTCTTTCGCTGCCTATGCAGCGGCAGTCTGGCACAGGAGCTGAGACCGTGGTTTGGGCGGCTATATCGGAGGCGGCAAAGGGAATAAATGGCGAGTATTTGTACGACTGCAAACCAAGAAAGGCCTCAGAAAGAGCGATGGACATGGCCGCTGCCTCGAGGTTATGGGAAATTAGTGTAAGTATGACAGCCCCCCAATATTCCGGGGATTAACACAATTTCCGAATTTACACAGTACATGTACGCTCGGTGTGGTGCATCTTCTTCAGTATTACAGCCTGCTCATGAATTGAAATATCTCATCAGAATGTCCAGGGAGGTTCTCGTGTCCGAAATCTGGGTAGATCCTTAGACTTTTCTCGGATTTGATCTTGTTGTATGCGGCAAACTGTGTCGAAGGAGGGCAAATAGTGTCCATTAGACCAACTGCCATCATTACTTCTGCTTTGATCCTGGGCGTTAGATACTGAACGTCGATATATCCTAGTTTGGTGAAAATCTCCTCTTCACGTTTATGTAGCGGATCGAATTTACGGAAATAGTCCTGGAGTTCGAAATATGCATCTTTTGCCTGATCTATATCCCATGAGCGCCTGTAATCACATAAGAATGGGTAAACTGGAGCGACTAATTTGATCTCAGGAATCAGGGCGGCACAAACAAGCGACAGCCCGCCCCCTTGGCTGATACCTGTGGTACCTACACGAGCCGCATCCACACCATCCATGGACATGACAATTCTTGCCAGTAGCGCGGTGTCGAGGAAAATTTGTCGAAAGAGCAGCTTGTCCGGCGATTCCTCCAATCCGCGTATTATCTGTCCCCGCATCGTTGTACCCTTTGTGCCACCCACATCTTCTGACAGTCCACCCTGTCCTCGGCAGTCAAGCGCGGCAACAGTGCATCCAGAAGCAGCAAACCCTAATTTAGATTTGTCACTCCAGTCACCAGCACTGTCAGTGTATCCGTGAAACATAAGAATGGCCGGATGAGGTTCTAGCCCAGTCTTCGGTCTTACTAACTTGGCGTGAATGCGGGCACCACCAGTCCCAGTAAAAAACATATCAAAGCAGTCGGCGAAAGAGGTTTGAAAAGATGAGGGAATTATTTCCGTTTTTGGGTCTATGTCGTCAAGCTCACGTATCGCCTTATCCCAAAAGTCCTCAAAGTCAGCAGGTTTTGGATTAGACCCCTCATATGTATGCAACTCTTCCCAGGGCATGTCAAACAATAGTGGCATTATTCATACTCCTTTATCATCAGATGTTGCTTGCTGTCACCATTACGTATTGCCATTGTGCGAGTGACGTCCTCACATATCTGTCACTGCATGTAAGATATTATATATATCATTATCCAAGCTTGGTTGTGTGCTGTAGGATTTGAAGTGGTGTATTTCCGATATGATCCACAATTGCAATCGGTCTTAGCGAGATGGTGGTCATGGAGTCCGCAAAGACCCTCTGCTCATTAGTTTGTGATGGGTTTGGGGTTCCAATTAGGAATGGCCTAACATGATGCCGGGTACTTGGGGAGTCTTTGTGGTACTATTCTGTTTGGATGCGTTCATTATATAGTTTTGCTGATTTTTACTGAATTCTTGCAGGCGTCTATGTATGATTGGTAAAGTGATTTGTACAGGAAGTTGTATAATCTGGGTGCGGATTCATATTGGTTACCGCGCTCTTTTCAATTAGGAGAAATAATAGTATGAAGATAATTCGTTATCTGGGAAGTGAGGGCGAGGTTGGTTACGCGGCAAAGAATGTGGATGGTGTTTGTCACAAAGTTCGGGGAGAGCTCGGTGGTTCTTGGACTGCAACAGACGAAAAGGTCGATGTGCGGAAAATTTTGGCCCCTGTGAATCCGTCAGTGCTGTTGTGCATTGGACTCAATTACCGTTTGCATGCTGAGGAGGGTGGGGCAGAGATACCTGAACGTCCGGTATTATTTATGAAGGCTCCTTCTTCTGTACAGAATCCGGGTGACCCGATTGAGATTCCACGTCATCTTGCTAGCACTGAGGTGGACTACGAGTGCGAACTAGCCGTAGTAATTGGTAAATCTGGTAAGAACATTAGGCGACAGGATGCTCTCGAACATGTAGCTGGCTACATGTGTGCCAATGATGTCAGTGCTCGAGACTGGCAACTGCGCTATGGTGGTGGCCAGTGGTGTCGTGGTAAGACTTTTGATACTTTTTGTCCACTGGGTCCTTGTATGGTCACGCCTGACGAGATCGGGGATCCGAATGACCTTCAAATTCGTACCTTGATTGGGTCTGAGACTATGCAAGATTGGAACACAAATGACATGATCTTTGACGTGCCGACACTGATAGAATTCCTAAGTGGTAGCACTACATTAACTACAGGCACGGTGATTATGACTGGCACT
The DNA here is from genome assembly GCA_022450585.1 of Anaerolineales bacterium. Lineage (GTDB taxonomy): Bacteria > Chloroflexota > Anaerolineae > Anaerolineales > UBA11657 > CAJWGI01. Next base: position 21,599 of record JAKUPR010000009.1, read on the forward strand.
CCTCAGGGTGTGGGAATGGCCCGAAAACCACCACGATTCTTAGCCCCAGGAGATACGGTTACAGTGGAAATAGAGAAAATCGGGCGTCTCAGCAATCCAGTGGTCAATGAGAAAATATGACATGATGGCGTGGCTATAGTTGCTTAGTGCCATGTTTTTCTGTTCTTCCGTTTAAGTATTCTTAAAAACAAAGCTTAGAATCCCATAGTACGTTTGAAAGCATAGACTTCATCATTCACAGCACGTGTTGAGATATCGGAGGACGTTAGATAATCAAAGCCGTGCACAGTGCCAGGATAGTTGTGTAATTCAACTGAAACCCCGGCATCCATCAATCGTATTGCGTAATTGATAGCTTCGTCCCGTAGAGGGTCGTGTTCACATGTCATTATGTAAGCAGTCGGCAAATTCCTTAGATCAGTTGCTCGAGCAGGCGCTGCGTAGGGGGACACGTTTTTTTGGTCTTGACCCAGGTAGTGCCTCCAACAATCAAGTACGTTTTGGCGGGTAATGATGTATGAATCTTCTCCATTCTTCATCGACAAAGTATCGCAGCGGTCATCAAGTACAGGGTACATTAGCATCTGCAGCCTGATCTCAGGGCCACTGCGATCACGTGCCATTTGTGCTACTGCCGCCGCAAGATTTCCGCCGGCGCTTGCACCACCAATAGCAAGTCTTGATAGGTCTATTTTGAGTTGTGTTGCGTTTTCTGCTACCCAGTTCAGGCCGGCGTAACAATCTTCAACGGCTGCTGGAAATGGGTTTTCCGGTGCAAGTCTGTAATCAATCCCAACTGTCACTGCTCCGCCCTCTGCGGCCATGAGAAGCGAGCGGTGATGTTCCGACTCCAAATCTCCAAAAATGAATCCTCCTCCATGAAAATTTACATATCCCGGCGCTGCTTCAGCGCGTTTCTTGGGCATATATATACGAATTGGTATATCAGGTGTGCCTTCCGGACCTGGTATTGAATGATCTATTTCCTTTATCCTGATGTCAGTTGGGCGAGCCATACCTTTTGACTCCATAAGGTTTCTATAATCCTCTACTTGTGCTCTGATCTTCTCTGCATCGCTGGCATCTAGACGTGGAATAGTCTTGGCAAATGCTTCGATCGTTGGATCATATATTCGTCGAAGTTCCATGATATTCTTTGTGCCTCTTATCTATACTTCTAATAAGGTTGAAAATTGCCAGTTAAACGCAGCCGAGAGGTGTATAGGCCCATATCTGTGGATTTGTACTGTCTTGCTTACTTAACACAATGACATAACCTTATCTTGTCAGCTACACGGTCTGCACAATTTCGTCACGCTTACTGATAATCTAAGTTGATGTTTGTGACGTGCATGTCCTTAATGAGCGCCCGTAATTCATCCGTTTCTGCTCGTAATTCTGGTACGCGGTCATCGTGGGTTTCCGCAAATATGTATTCAATTCGCTTGTGTAGGTCTTTTTCAATAATCTTCCGTAGTATGCTTGACTCTACGCCTTCAACATCTAGTTTGAGTACCTTTATGTTCCTGTTCAACTGTTGAATGAACTCGGTTAAGTCAATAGCATCCACTTCTTTGAATTTGTCCTTAAGTATGTTTGATTTAAACAGAAGAAGTGAAGTTCCCTGGGACCAGTAGAGTTCGTCTTCGTCGGAGTTTGTGTGAAAATATAGTTTGACTTTTTCATTCCGATTCAGAACCGCTTTCTGGAAACAGTGGACATTCTTCAATGAAGCGAATCTGCCCTCTAGGATATTGAACGCATGTGGGTTAGGTTCAAATGCGTAAATGGTTGCACCTGTTTTGGCCCAATGAGCGCTCACATCACCTACGTTTGCACCACAGTCAATTGCTACATCTCCCTCTGTTATGTTCATTGAAAAAAGCTTTATCCAAGCACGGTCTGCGGCAGTTTTTCTGGGTTTCAGTTTTCGCTTAATGATTCTAAGGAAGGTTTTGTTCACGGGAATTCGGAGCGGTGTCTTTGATGTGGAAAAGTTCGTCGACCCCAAGTTTTTCTGTAACTGCGAGCTGTGACTGCTACTATCAAGTTTCTGGCCGTGCTATGATGGATTATAGCACGACACTATTGGCAATCTGTTAAGGATGCATCTCCTATTTGTACCTATCGCTTGCGTTATAATTGCGGTAATCTAAGTAGGCGAATCATTATCGTTGAACACTACTGTTTTTCGGAGGTAAATCAGATGGATTGGGGAATGAAAAATCGATTGGCTCGCATAATCAGGCCCAAGACTGGACGTACTCTGATGTTCGCTGTTGACCACGGTTACTTCATGGGGCCGACGAGTGGTCTTGAAAATCTCGATGAGACGGTGGAACCACTTCTTCCTTATGCAGATTCCCTCATGCTCACCCGTGGTGCACTGCGCTATTATGTCACTGCCGAAACTGATGTTCCCATCATTCTACGTGTGTCGGGCGGAACAAGCATATTGAACAAGCAGATATTGCATGAGGGTATAACAGTCTCAATGGAGGAAGCGATCCGGTTGAATGTCTCGGCAGTTGCATTTTCCATCATGGTGGGTGCCGATTACGAACGCGATACTTTGCTTGGTTTCGCTAAGGTTGTTGATCAGGCCGAGCGTTATGGCATCCCTGCACTAGCCGTCACTGCAGTGGGTAAAGATATTGACCGCGATGCCAAGTATTTGAGTCTGGCATCGCGCATCGCGGCTGAGATGGGCGCTCGTATTGTGAAGACCTACTTTTGTCAGGAGTTTGAAAAAGTGGTGCGGTCTTGTCCGGTACCTATTGTGATTGCCGGAGGCAAAAAGATTCCTGAGAAAGATGCCTTGCAAATGGCCTACAACGCGGTGCAGAGTGGAGCTTCTGGCGTGGACATGGGCCGCAACATATTTCAGGCTGATGCACCCGTAGCGATGGTGCAGGCGGTGCGTTCTATTGTCCAAGAAGACGCGACGGCTAATACAGCTTTTGAAATGTATAATGATTTGAAGTGAGTGACGTTACTATGCGTGCGGCAGTTTATTATAGCAACGACAAAGTGCAACTGGAGGAGGTTCCCAGGCCGAAAATTCATGAGGGTGAGGTGTTGGTCAAGGTTGTAGCTAGTGGCATTTGCGGGTCAGACGTTATGGAGTGGTACCGGAGTAAGTCAGCGCCGCGCGTGCTTGGCCATGAGGTGACTGGAGAAATCGCTGAACTAGGCGACAGTGTTTCCGGGTTTGATGTTGGAGACCGGGTGATTTTCACCCATCACGTTCCCTGTAACGACTGTAGTGAATGTTTGCGTGGGCAGCATACGTTGTGTGATACACTCCATTCAACATCTTTTGACCCCGGCGGATTTGCGGAATATGTTCGGGTTCCAAAGATTAACGTAGATAAAGGAGGGGTACTTGTATTACCTGAGGAGCTCTCTTTTGAAGAAGGCACATTTATTGAGCCTCTCGGTTGCACCGTGCGTGGGCAGCGTAGGATCTGCTTGCAACCCGGAGACAGTGTCCTTGTTCTGGGGAGTGGACTAGCTGGCCTGCTGAATATAAGGTTAGCGCGAGCACTTGGGGCTGGGTGCATTGTGTCGACTGATCTACATCCGTTTCGCCTGCAAGCAGCCATTGATTCAGGTGCACGAGCTGGGGTAAATGCTGGTTCACAGAACGTAATTGAAGAGGCGGTATCTGTAAACGACGGATGTTTTTTCAATCACGTTATCATTTGTACAGCAGCTAGTGATGCTTTTGGACAGGCTATGAACGCAGTTGCGCCCGGTGGAACCGTACTCTTGTATGCTTTCAGTGCACCCGGAAACGATGTTTCCTTGGATTTACACGAATATTTTCGTAAGGGTATAACGCTGCGGTCAACGTATGGGGCCAGTCCTCTGGATTTGTCGGAGGCATTGAGATTACTTCGCTTCGGAAGGGTTGTCGTAAAAGATCTTATTACCCACCGTATGTCACTGGCCGACACGGGAAAGGGATTTCGGTTTGCTGCAAGTGGGGCGGAATCCCTCAAAGTCATCATCCAGCCCGGACGTTGAGGTTGATTGGAGACAAACAGATTCATACCAAGAACTGGTAAACATGGGATTCTCTGCGCTATAATCAAGTATGTCAATCTAGATGACACTTGGATTAGCGGAGTAATAAAGTATTGGTATTGCGATACCGGCATTTATTGAGATAATGGTGTCGAAGTGATTGGAGGGAAATCAGAATGAGTGTGGCCTTGATTGCTTGTGGCGCGCTGGCACGCGAAGTGCTTGCCCTGCGTGACAAATATGATTGGGATGTCGAGGTGTTTGGAGTGGCAGCTCTACTACACAACGAACCTAATCGTATACCAGCTGCAGTTTTAGGCACTATTCGGGATGCGCGGAAGAGTCACAGCCATGTTATTGTCGTTTACGGGGATTGTGGCACCGGAGGTATGTTGGACCGTATGCTTGCCGACGAGGGAGTTGAGCGTGTGCCAGGTCCACACTGTTATGAAATGTATGCTGGCAGCAATTTCGAGTCTATGACTGATGCTGAGCCTGGAACATTCTTTCTGACTGATTATTTGGTGGAGTCGTTTGACCATTTGGTACTGGAAGGATTAGGGCTTGATAGGCATCCTGAATTACGAGAGGATTATTTCGGCAATTACACACGGGTAGTATATCTAGCTCAGCGGGCAGATGAACATTTGCAATACCGCGCGCGATGGGCTGCGTCTGAATTAGGTTTACCTCTTGAAATTAGGGCGGTAGGCTACGGTGCGTTAGAAACCCGACTTTGTCGCCTGATGGAGAGCGTCGATTGCGTATAGGGCTACAAGCGTACCCTCGCTTTCTAGAGTTGGCGTACCAATTATCGCGTAGGCTTCTACTCCCATTTAGTAGGTGGATGGTTCCGGGTGGTTGGATAGAAAAGATTTTTGTGGTGTTGGAAAAGGGGGCTAAAGGCGCTATCTTTGATTGCAGAATGTGTGGTGATTGTGTTCTCCACAGCACTGGCATGACTTGTCCTATGACTTGTCCCAAAAACATGCGTAATGGCCCGTGTGGTGGAGTGCGGCAGAATGGCAACTGCGAAATTATTCCGGAAATGAAATGTGTATGGATGCAGGCGTGGGACCGTTCAAAGGTGATGAGAGTCTACGGAGATGACTTCTTAGGTATTCTTCCTCCGCGTAAAGGACAGCTTCAGGACGGTTCTGCCTGGATTAATGATTTTACTGGTATAGCGGTGCAAGACCCGGCTAGCTGGTTAGAATGATTCCAACATCACGTCTGGAGCGAGTACTAAAATCGGGTCGTTTCGCGGTTACTGGAGAACTTAATCCACCGGACAGCGCTGATCCAGAATCTGTATTCGAGCGTGCGCTAGTCTTGGCGGAAGTGTGTGATGGAATCAATGCAACGGATGCTTCTGGTGCTCACGTGCACATGTCTAGCGTTGGCGTATGTGCACTGCTAACTCGGGCAGGTTATGAACCGGTTATGCAGGTCTCATGCCGAGACAGAAATAGAATAGCCCTGCAGGGGGATTTGTTGGGAGCGGCGGCTATGGGGGTAAGAAATGTACTGTGCCTGACTGGTGATGGGGTTGAGACGGGTGACCATCCAGATGCCAAGCCGGTTTTTGATTTAGATTCAATCTCTTTGCTTAAGACTGCGCGGAGCATGTGTGATCGAAGCCGGTTTTTGAGTGGTCGGCAGCTGGAAGTAGCTCCGCGTTTTTTTCTTGGTGCTGCGTCAAATCCGTTCGTGCCGCCATTCGATTTTCGACCACTGAGGCTAGCGAAGAAGGTGGAGGCCGGTGCTGAATTTATCCAAACTCAGTATTGCTTCGATGTACCGCGATTGGAGAAATTCATGAGGACTGTTCGTGACCTTGGGCTTGCGGAAAAGGTATATATTTTGGTTGGTGTAGGCCCACTCCGTTCTGCCCGTGCTGGCGAATGGATACGCAATAATGTGCCGGGGGTGCATATTCCTGATGCGGTGATATCGCGTTTGAAGGGTGTTCCTCCCGAAAAACAGGTGGAGGAGGGCAAACGACTGTGCGTGGAGATTATCCAGCAGGTGCGTGAAACCCCTGGCGTTTGTGGGGTACACGTTATGGCCTACCGCCAGGAAGAATTGGTAGCTGAAATAATCGATGAGGCCGGATTGTTGCCACGTGGTGGTTACGGCAGCATGGGAGCAGATCAGGGTCGGAGGTTGGCGAGAATGTCAACACAACCAAAAACGCTATAAGAACAAGTTAGAGAGGAGAAATATTGTGAAGGAAACTTGTGTGTCTTCCCCAACGCGGGAGGTAATTATTGGGCCTGAGCGTCCATTCGTTCTAATTGGGGAGCGTATCAACCCAACAGGGCGAAAAAAACTTTCAGAGGAATTGGCTGTGGGAGATCTCTCACGTGTGGAAAAAGATGCTTTGGCGCAAGCACAAGCCGGCGCACACATGCTTGACGTGAACTGTGGGATTCCAATGAGCGATGAAGCAGCGCTACTCGCCGAAGCAGTGCGTCTAGTGCAATCGGTGGTAGATTTGCCATTATGCATTGATTCTTCCATAGTAGCCGCCCTAGAGGCTGGGTTGTCAGCATACAAGGGAAAGGCACTGGTCAATTCGGTCACTGGAGAGGAGGAGCGCCTGGAGTCTGTGCTCCCTATGGTTGCAGAGTATGGTGCCGCTGTGATTGGAATTTCGAATGATGAGACTGGGATATCATATGACCCGGATGTGCGATTCGAAGTTGCAAAGAAAATTGTGGAACGCGCAATATCATTTGGGATTCCGCGTAATGATGTGATTATTGATCCCTTAGCAATGCCAGTGGGTGCCGTAAATGATGCTGGAGCTGCCCTTTTTGCAATAGTTCGGAGGGTACGTGAAGAACTTGGCGTCAACACCGTCTGTGGGGCCTCCAATATCTCTTTTGGGTTGCCAAATCGGCATGCGCTTAACGAAGCGTTTGTTCCCATGGCTATCGCGGCTGGCATGACCTGTGCTATCACTAACCCGCTAGAATCGGGAATGAGGTTTGCTATCCAAGCTGCTGATGTGATGATGGGGCATGATGAGAACTGCAGCCGTTGGCTGAGTGCGAACCGTCCGTCCGATGATGGGAGTGGTGGGCGCCGTCGCCGAGGACGTCGTCGTTAGCATGCATGTATTGCTCTGAGAAAAATGGATAGAGGATTGCAGTTGTCGGTTGCAGTTTACACGATAACAGCAATGGGTGACTAAGTTATGAGAGCAGCTAAATTATACGATGTTAAGGATCTGAGGGTAGAGGATCTAGCTGATCCAAATCCGGGGGTGGATGAGGTAGTTGTCAAGGTCATGGCATGTGGTGTGTGTGCTACAGATGTAAATATGTGGCGTGGGACAAGTGACGAGGGTGATTTTCCCTTTGTTCCAGGACACGAATGGTCCGGTGAAATCGTGGAGGTTGGATCTGCGGTAAGAGACTACAGCGTTGGCGACCGAGTTGTCGGCGAAGTTTGTACTCCATGCGGTGAATGCGTTAATTGTAAGGATGGATTCGCAGCCGAAGCATGCATGAATTATGAACTATATGGATTTAAGCCGGAGAATCCCGGTGGAATAGCTGAGTTTCATCTTGCGCGCGCAAATCGTCTTCATCGTATTCCAGAAGGATTGAGTTATGAAGAGGCTGCTCTTGTTGAACCCGCTTGGGTTGCCTACAATAGTATTTGGGAGGCTGGTGGAGGGGTGGGGCCTCACGATCGTATGGTGGTTTTTGGATGCGGACCGATTGGAATGTTGGCGCTGCTGACGGGCAAGGCAGCTGGTGCTCCTGTGATTGCAGTAGAACCGCATCCCTACCGTCGTCGTATGGCTTCAGAACTCGGCGCGGATGTCACTGTGGATCCCTTGGCGGGTGATTTGGAGGAGCAGGTGCGTTTTCATACAGGTGGCCGTGGGGCGACATTGGTCGTGGAATGCTCCGGCAACGATGGTGCACGAGCAGGCACACTCGACGTTTTGGCCAACCGTGGGAGAATAGTTCTGATCGGGCTGGGTGGGAGTCGTAAAGTTCCGATTGATCTTGACAAAGCTATCTTTAAGGGAGCCACTATACGAGGTGGAGATGGAAGTTCCTTCTTCCTATCAAAGACTCTGGCATTCCTATCGCGTGGGATTGTGGATGTTGGGCGTGTGATTACTCACAGGTTTCCTTTGGAACAGGTTGTAAATGCATTCGAGCTCGGCGCTGCTCAGGGTGAATCCAGTAAGATTATGATACTTCCCTAGTGCTTTAATGTAAGTTATCACAGATGGTTTATGTGTAGCATCTATTTATCTCGTATCTAGCAAAATGAAAGCTTTGCTTGAGGGTGGTCTGCAAATGAGAAATACATGAGAGTAACGATAGGTGGAGCAGCCGATTCATGGGGCATATGGTTTCCTAGTGATCCAAAGCAAATGCCTTGGGAAAGGTTTCTAGATGAAGTATCCGAGGCTGGATACAATTGGATTGAATTGGGCCCATATGGATATTTGCCAGATGATATAGGTGTTCTACGTAATGCGCTGGACGAGCGAGGACTCAAGGTTTCGGGAAATTGGGCGATGAGTCACCTGGAAGATACTAACTATAGGTCTGATTTGGATAGACAGGTAATAGGTGCCGGGGAACTTCTAGGAGCTCTTGGGGCGGAATATTTGTTACTGATAGATGCTACCTATACTGATGAGCATACTGGATCTCTGATAGCTCCCGCAACAATCGACGATGATGGTTGGAGTTTTATGATAGAGACTATTCATTACGTTGCTGATCTAATCAGCGAGCGCTTCAACCTTAAACTTGTCTTTCATCCGCATGTGGATACTCATGTCCAATACGAGGACGAAATTGAACGACTCCTTGAAAATACTGACCCTAATCAGGTTGGGTTGTGCCTGGATACTGGTCATCACGCATACTTGGGTGGAGACCCAGTAAGTTTTATGCGGAAGCACCATGCGCGTATACCCTATCTGCATTTGAAGAATATCGATCCAGAAATCCAGGCTCACGCCACTCAGGCAAATCTACCATTTGCTACTGCAGTTGGTAAGGGTATATTCTGCGAGCCGTCTAGGGGGATGGTGGATTTCTTAGAATTTCGTGATGTCTTGCGTGAGACACAGTATGTTGGTCATGCGACTGTTGAACAGGATATGTATCCGGTTGATTTTGATACTCCCCTACCCATTGCGAAGCGCACCCGTACATATCTTAGGGATATTGGTATTGGATGATGGACATTGCCCCTCTTTAGTGCGCTAATGTGGCTGGCGTGATTTACCAAGATTGCCATTTTTCATCACACGGCTTGTCTCTCGTCTGCTGCTATACTTTAATGCATTACGCTTGACAAGCCATGATTGATTGTGACAGGAGAGTTATACATGAAGATTGCCCTTGATCCTTTAGTACATGCGGACGTTCCATTGGAACAACTTCCACATAAGGCTGCTGAGATGGGTTTTGAGTATCTCGACCTATGCTCTCGTGACGAGTTTTTCCCCGAGTATTTTCCGCCTAGGGCTAACGCGGAACGAGTGCGAGCTTTGAAGAAGGGTTTGCGTGATAGTGGTGTGACTTTAAGTTCCATGCTGATTACCTTCAGGTGGGCAAGTCCTTTTGAAGATGAGCGAGAAGCAGCTGTTCGGTACTGGAAGCGTGCGATTGAAATTGCCGTGGAGCTTGAATGTGAAACCGTCAACTCCATCTTTGACCGGGGTCCGGCACCTGAGCGTTCGAACTTTCGTGTAGGGCCAGAGATGGCCGAGGAGTGTGAAACTGCTTTTTGGAGATCCATGGATGAGCTTGTGCCTATTTTTGAGCGCGAGAATCTACCTGTATATCTGGAAGCTCATCCAGATGATTTTGTCGAGGAAAATAACTTGGCGGTGGACTTGATACAAGCCATAGGTTCCTCATATGTTAAATATCTGTTTTGCGCACCGCACACGTTTCATCTGGGAGATGACATGGCTGCAATGATCCGGTATGCTGCTCCGGTTCTATCACAAGTACATGTGGCTGACACATTCAATCATAAAGCTGGGTGGAGGTACATAGTTAATCCTCCCGGTTCCACTGCCCGGGTACATCAACATCTGAACATCGGCGAAGGGGAGATTGACTGGGACGTGTTTTTCAAGACGTTAGCGGAAGTTGGGTTTGATGGTCTGATGACGAGTCAAGTGTTCGCGTACCTTCCCGAGGTGGCTGACGAGTGTTCTCGCTTGATGCATGATCGCATCCATCACTACGTTGATAAATACTGGAAATGAATAACTCTGCGATAGAATCCATACTATGTTGTATTGTTGGAGGTGAGGTTTGTCAACAGATTGCGGCAATCGAACTTAAGGTTGATATGTGACCCACCCTTTCCTCGATGCTGTTCACATGTGGCATGTGGTCAGGTGTGTGTTGGGTTTAGTATGTGTTGTAATACTAATCATGGAGTGGGCATATAGCCCATAGCATGTCAGTGCTTGATACTTAGATCCAGTCTGTGAACAACATATTGGTAAAAATTGTCCCGACAAATTACCAAGATTTACCACTTCATGAAAGAGTAGTTCCATGCTCGGCGCGTTGTAGAAAAACCACACTGAGGTACAAATAATGACAAAAACAATAGGCATTGGCATACTAGGCATGGGTTGGATGGGAGAGGTGCATAGCAGGTGTTATTTACTAGCCGCCGATAGATTTCGTGAAAAGGGTTTTAACCCTCGTCTAGTAGTCTGCGCAGAGTCGTTTGAGGCTCGTGCTCGTGCTGGACAGGAGCGTTTCGGGTTTGAGCGTTATACGACCGACTGGAAAGATGTGATCAATGACCCAGAGGTGCAGGCGGTCAATATAACGACACCCAATGCATTGCATCGAGAAATGGCTCTTGCAGCGGCCGCAGCAGGAAAACATATCTTTTGTGAGAAACCAGTGGGTCTGGACCCATACCAGGTGGCAGAGATCGAACTTGCAGCACGCGAGGCCGGGGTGCGTAGCGGTGTTGGTTACAACTATCGTTGGGCGCCTGTCGTCCAATATGCTCGGCAAATGATTAGTGAGGGAAAGATTGGAGCGATCACGCATTACCGTGGGAGATTCCTGGTCGGGTATGCACGCAACCCTAATGGTGTTCTGTCTTGGCGATTCGAGCGTGAACACTCAGGACTGGGTACACTGGGCGACTTAATGTCGCATGTGGTAGACATGGCACACATGATTGCAGGGCCGATTAAGCGAGTTGTTTCAAGTAGGGAAACATTTATCAAGGAGCGCCCACTAGCGACACCCGGTGAGGGAACACACTTTACCGTTAGTGAAGGCGGTCCCATGGGGCCCGTCACTAATGAAGACTATGTGGGAGCGCTTGCGAACTTTGCCAACGGAGCCTACGGCAGTCTTGAAGCATGTCGTGTAGTTAATGGTCCTGCTTGCGAGTTGGCTTTTGAAGTGAACGGTACTGAAGGCGCCATAAGCTGGGATTTCGAGCGAATGAATGAACTTAGTGTGTACTTGCCTGATTCGGAAGGAGCACACAAGGGATATACTTCCGTCATTTCTTCACCTGAGCACCCTTTTCATGGTAATTTCAATCCTGGATGGGCGTTAGGACTTGGATATGAGGACTTGAAGGTCATTGAGATAGCGCAGTTCATGGAATCTGTGATGTCCGGCGAGCAGGGTGAACCTGGCTTTGCTGAAGCATTAGCGGTTGCAGATGTGAACGCTGCTATGATGCGCTCGTGGGATTCTGACAAGTGGGAGGATGTTACGTCTTTGAAAAAGGCGTAATCACTGCCTCGGTGACATGGATTAGGTAAGTCAGATGGATAACAAGCAGGCACGTTGGGGTCTGTTAAGTACTGCGCGTATTAATGAGAGATTGATACCGTGTATACGAAATGCTAGGCGTGCTGAACTTTTGGCGGTAGCTAGTCGTAGTGAGGAAAAGGTTAAACGCTATGCTGCGGAGTGGGATATTCCGCGTGCTTACGGATCCTACGAACAGCTACTGGAGGATCCAGACATCGATGTGGTTTACAATTCCTTGCCGAACTCAATGCATGCAGAATGGACCATACTTTGCGCTGATCACGGCAAACATGTGTTCTGTGAAAAGCCATTGGCAATAAGCCCCGATGAGGTTGATAGAATGTCGGAGGCGGCCGAACGTAATGGGATAATAATTCAAGAAGCTGCAATGATGCGTTTTCATCCCCAGACCTTTGATGTGAAACGCTTGCTATCCGATGGCGTCATTGGGGATGTCCGTGTGCTTCGTTCTGTGTTCAGTTTCTATCTGACGAAAGACCAGGATATTAGGCTTGATCCAGAAGTCGGAGGCGGAGTACTTTGGGACTTGGGTAGTTACCAGGTTAGCTTATCACGCACATTGCTTCAGGCAGACCCTGTTGAAGTTAGTGGTTGGCAGTACGTCAATGACAGGGGAGTTGATCGGACTTTTGCCGGACAAATGCGATTTCAATCGGGAGCTATTTCTCAGTTCTATTGCAGCAACGAAAGCGCTCCGGCTTGGGATGCAGAGCTAATCGGCAGCACCGGCACTATGCATCTTGACTTGCCCTATCAAAATCATCCGGGACTTGATGGGCACGTTCGTATTCACCGCGGAAGTATAGCGGAAGACACGGTTACATTTGGAGATAGCACAGATCAAATGGTCGAGGAGACTCTGGTATTTCGTAACAACAATGCTTACCAGGATGAAGTGGATTCAATGGTTTGCAGTGTTTTAGACGGCTTGAAGCCTGTATTGTCATTAGCAGATAGTCGTGCGAATATAGTGACTATAAGGGCGTTGTTGCAGTCTGCGCGGGAAGGATATCCGATTCGAATTTAATGTTACTTGCTGGTGATGAGACGATTTCTTTGACTGGATTGTAATTTCAGGTATTCGGGTTTGCGATAAACCTCTTCTAATTTGCTGGGGTCATACTCTGGCATTGCTATTTGTGTTGTTGCCTAGTTATGTGAGTCGCTGTCTCGCATGTAAATGGTAAGATAGGTCTGCTGCTCTGAAGAAGTAACTCATTAAAGTCGTGGCACCATTCATTACTAATTTTTTTGAATGAGTAAGTCGAGACAAAATTAATATGGAGGAATCCATTGGCTGACGAAGCTGGAATCTTGGTATTTAGCGCACATGTGGCTGATTTTTGCTCCCGTTGTGGTGGTACTCTTGCCCTGTACACGCGCAACAATGTAAAAGTACATGTGGTCTGCCTGACTTTTGGTGAGCGGGGAGAATCGGGGGATTATTGGCGTCAATTGGGCGATACCTCCGTATCTGATGCTAAGAAAACTCGCCGCGTTGAGGCTGAAGCTGCAGCCACTGTTCTAGGCACTACCATTCAGTTCTTGGATTTCAACGATTATCCACTTGAAATTAACCGGGAACGTATTGAATGCTTGGCACGCATTATACGGGATAAGCGACCCAACATTATTCTTACGCACTGGAAAGAGGATCCGTACAACGTAGATCATGCAGTCACCACTACCTCTGTGATCAGAGCTGCTGATATTGCTGCAGTACCTGGGTTTGACCCGTCAATTTCTGATGTCTTGCCAGTGCCCCACATGTTTGGTTTCGAACCCACTGTGCCACGAGACGATGATGCTGGATTTGTACCTGATACATATGTAGATATTTCAACCATTTTCGAGACAAAGATTAAAGCACTGGGCAAGATTAAATCGCAGTCAGAGTTACCGGAACGTTATACCATGTGGAGCAAATATAGGGGGGCTCAGGCAACGCAGTGGAGCGGACGAAAAATCGTTTATGCGGAGGCTTTTAGGCGTTTCACAGCCGTTGTGGGGACTCGTTTGCCCGTCATGGACGCGGGATGAAGTCAAAACGGCTGAGAAGTCATGCTTGGTTCTCTGGCTTGGGGCGCGATGCGTTTGTGCATCGTGCCTATCTCAAGTCTGAGGGATTCAGTGAAAATGTATTTGATGGTAGACCTGTAATAGGAATATGTAACTCGTGGAGTGAGTTGACCACTTGTAATTTGCACTTGCGTCAGGTTGCTCAGGTTGTCAAACGCGGAGTATTACAAGCCGGTGGGCTACCTCTGGAATTCCCGACCATTTCTTTGGGCGAAGTAATGATGAAACCTACTTCAATGCTGTATCGCAATCTGATGGCAATGGATGTCGAAGAAATGATACGTGCTAACCCTATCGATGGGGTTGTCCTGCTTTCGGGATGCGATAAAACGACTCCTGCCCAATTGATGGGTGCTGCCAGTGCGGACGTCCCGGCCATAATGGTAACGGGCGGTCCTATGCTAACCGCGCGCTGGCGAGGAGAGGAACTGGGATCTGGAACTGATGCCTTCCGTTTGTGGGATGCGGTACGCAGCGGAGAGTTGAGTGAGGATGAGTTTCTGGAGGCGGAAAACCATTTCGCTAGAAGCGCTGGTCACTGTATGGTGATGGGAACAGCTAGTACTATGGCGGCTATGGCTGAAGCGATGGGGATGACGCTGCCAGGATGTGCTTGCATTCCAGCGGCAGATTCGCGGCGTCTAGCTATTGCGGAGGCCAGTGGTCGTGAAATTGTTTCAATGGTTCATGCTGATATACGTCCCTCTAAGATTGTCACTGGTGACGCGATTGAGAATGCTATACGTGTTGACATGGCCATAGGTGGATCCACCAATGCTGTCGTTCATTTGTTGGCATTGGCTGGCCGTTTGGGATTGCGTTTGGAATTGGATGACTTTGATCGGTTGTCTCGCTCGACTCCATGTATTGTGGACCTGAAGCCATCTGGGGAACGTTACATGGAGGATTTGTATTATGCTGGTGGAATTCCGGCTGTGATGCGTGAAATTCAGGCTCTACTACATCTTAGTAGTTTGGCGGTTAATGGTAAATCACTAGGTGACAATATTGCGAATGCGGAAATTTTCGATGAGAGCGTTATTCGTAGTCGCAACACCCCGTTGTTTTCTGAGGGAGGTACCGTAGTTTTGAGGGGCAACCTAGCTCCGCAGGGTGCGGTCTTAAAACAGACCGCAGCTTCACGGCATTTACTTCATCATCGCGGAAAGGCTTTGGTTTTCAATGACCGTGCTGATATGTATCAGCGTATTGATTCACTCGATTTACCTGTGACTAAGGACTCGGTACTTGTTTTAAAGCATGCTGGACCGTTAGGTGGACCGGGGATGCCCGAGTGGGGAAATTTGCCAGTTCCCCAGAAATTGCTTGATATAGGGGTGAAGGACGTTGTACGTATAAGTGATGGACGCATGAGTGGCACGGCATTTGGGACCGTTGTCTTGCACATAGCGCCTGAATCAGCTATTGGAGGACCTCTGGCGTATGTACAAGATGGAGATTTTATCTCACTAGATGTTGCAAACAGGCGCTTGGATCTTGAAGTGGAAGATGATGAATTTGCTCGACGACGTGCTAGCTGGAGACCGGAACAGCCACAATATCTTCGTGGGTATGGACGGCTGTTCTTAGATCATGTACTCCAGGCCGACAGGGGATGCGATTTTGATTTCTTAGTGAATGATGGCATCGACAATGCTCGGGATGATGCTGTCTACTTTGCCGAATTAGGGAGTCGCCAATCTAGTCGTCAATGAGGATGAATATCAAAGTTCGTCTCGACCTATGCTGAAGTGATATAATTTGTTGGTAGTGTTTGAAAATCAAATCTTATTACAATGAGAACAATTATTTAACTTGCAAGGAAAGGAGACATTGAAATGAAAAAAATGACATCTAAGGAGCGTTTCATGGCAGGATTGAACGGAGAACCTGTGGACCGGCCGCCTGCTGCTAGTGTCGTTTCTGTAATTAACTTTGAATTAATGGATATGGTTGGTCATCAGTTTCCAGTTGCCAACCAGGAGCCGGAACCTATGGCTGAACTGGCTGCAAGTGCACATGACATAATGGGGCTTGACAGTGTAATGCCTGTATTTGGAATTGCGCAAGAGTGCACTGCTCTTGGCTGTGAGGTGGATTGGCCTGATGACAACATGCCTACTCCTTCCGCTGAAGCTCCTTGGCGTGATCGCGATGCCGAGATAAAACTACCTGATGGTTACCCGGATTCTTTCCTTGAAGACAAGTATGTTAAATGCGTCTTAGACGCAATTCGTCTACTTAAAGAGCATTTTGGTGATGAAGTCATGATTCTCGGGAAAGTAATGGGACCCTGGACGCTCTCTTATCATGTCTACAATGTGCAGGAGTTTCTCCTAGACACAATTCTTGATAGTGATCGCACAAAAAAGTCACTGGAAGTCTTAGCTCCCGTGCCAGTATTGTTTGCCAAAGCACAAATTGAAGCTGGTGCTGATGCTGTTGTTTGGGCTGACCATGCGACGGGCGATCTCGTGCGCAACACTATGTATGAAGAAATGCTGCTTCCCTACCATCAGAATTTGGTTCCTCAGGTGACTTATCCAAATGGTGATCAGGCGCCGGTAATTTTGCATTGCTGTGGCAATACTCTTGACCGGATTCAGCTCTTTCGAGAGGGTGGCTTCGCTGCCTATCATTTTGAGTCCGCAAATGACCCGTACAAGATGGTAGCAGGAGCGGAGGGTAAGGTTAAGTTAGCTGGCAATGTCAACAATCCTGTAACAATGCTCAACGGAAATCTGGATGAGGTGCGTGAAGCTACGCAGAAGGCAATAGATGCAAAAGTAGACATCATTGCACCGGAATGTGCAGTTCCTTTGCAAACACCTGTAGCAAGTCTAAAAGAACTTGTACAGACGTGTAAGGACAACCCTAGTAATTGATCCGAGAAATAGGCTGAATTCGATTTGGTTGGAAATGCAGAATATGCCAGTGTGGCAATCTCATTGGAAAGGTGTGTAAATGTCTGAGAAAATTGTCTTAATTACAGATTATACGTGGCCATCCACTGATCCCGAGGCAGAGGTATTGGCAAGAATTGGAGCCAAAATTCTCGTAGCTCAATCTGGTGCTGAAGAGGAATTGCTTGAGCTTGTCCCGCAAGCAGATGCTATCTTGACATGTTTTGCCGATGTTACACCTAAGGTGATTGAGGCAGGCCATAAATTGCAGGTTGTTGGACGTTATGGTATTGGGGTGGACAATATTGCTGTAGATACAGCAACGAGTTTGGGGATACCAGTCACTAATGTGCCTGTCTACTGTGCTGACGAAGTGGCCGAGCACGTGTTGGCACTGCTATTTGCAAGTGCTCGCGCGATTTGCAAGTATGACAAGGCTATACGTCTTGACAATTGGGATTTAGCAACCGGTACACCCATGTACCGTATCCGTGGACGTACTTTGGGGATATTAGGATTTGGTCATATTGGCCGTACCCTCGCATCAAAAGCAGAAAGTTTGGGGGTACGCATTATTGCATATGATCCTTACATTGACGAGGCTGCAGTTACTTTCCCAAAAGTTGAGTTAGTTGGTATCGATGATATCTTCTCTCAGGCGGATTTCTTAAGCGTTCACACGCCTCTTATTCCACAGACGGAGGGCTTGATTGATGAGGCGCGGCTGAGAACAATGAAGTCTAATGCAATAATTGTCAATTGCGCGCGAGGTGCTATCATCGATCATCAGGCTTTAGAGCGTGCTCTACGCGAGGGTTGGATAGCGGCAGCAGCAGCCGATGTGTTTGAACCTGAACACTTAGACCCAGACCATCCGTTATTTGCGCTGCCCAATCTGATTGCGACTCCGCATGTGGCTTTTTATTCAGAGGAATCAGTGGCGGAATTGGAGATAAAAGCTGCTGAAAATGTAGCTGCTGTTCTCTCAGGCAGGCGTCCGGAAGCGGTTGTAAATGCTGAGGTTTTAGATCTTCCTCGTTGGTCGCATCTTAAATATTAATATTCAGTATCTACTTTTCATGGACTTGCTTAGCTTTTGAATAACAAATTCTTGCAGGCGAGTTGGTGTATAAATTTGTAGTAGTCCGGCTATGATGTATCAATCTGTTTCGTGTCGCACATGAAATGCCTCCAATTGTGCGCAGTGATATAACCAGTCCTGTGAGATGAGGTGTAGCTTGTAGGCAGATCTCTGATTTTGAGCCTATTTTGGACACGGCGATGATTCGCAACAGATTTGAAGTTGAGATGTTCTTTATGCTTTGCCAGTGATGTCGATTGAGACCAGTGGACTGGGAGCTTGGTTTGTGTAGAAATTATCCGCAACCATTACAACAGGTCGGAAGGGAAAGTAACCTCAATTTTGCTTGACAACCAGTGGAAGGAGTCATTCTAATGGAGAATAAGCTTAGCGGAAAAGTTGTGTTGGTTACTGGAGCTAGCAAGGGTATTGGCCAAGGTTTAGCTGTCGGCCTTGCAGCTGCCGGTGCAAGTATTGCTGTTAACTACAAAACAGATGATGCTGGTGCAGGAATAACATGTGACCGTATTCATCGGTCTGGAGGCAACGCGGAGGCTTTTCAGGCGGATATTGGATCAAAGACGGAGTTTGAACGGATGATCGATGATGTGGGTACGCAATTCGGTAGTCTTGATGTCCTCGTTAACAATGCTGCGCGGACCCGCTTTGCGCCTTTTTATGAGATTACGGAAGAGGATTTCGACGATGTTGTGAACACAAATTTGCGAGGACCGTTCTTCGGATCTGCTTGCGCCGCTCAAAAAATGTCAGAGACTGGTGGTGGGTGTATTATCAACATTAGTTCCATTGCTGCGAAGATGATGATTCCATACCATTCCGCTTATACTATGGCTAAGGGAGGACTTGAAGCACTGACTCGACAATTGGCATATGAGCTTGCCCCGTCGATTCGCGTAAATGCAATTGCTCCAACAGCAACGAGCACGGATCGCAACAAGGGTTATGATCCTGACTATGAAGAAAAATGGGCTAGAATCACGCCTGCAGGCCGTGTAGCCCAAGTAGAGGATTATGTGGGCCCATGTGTGTTTCTTGCAAGTGATGATGCTGGGCTAGTCACTGGGCAGATTTTGTATGTGGACGGTGGATGGACTCTTCAGGCGCTTACGCCCGATATGTCCACATCCGATTTCTCAAAAGATAGACATCGGGACTAATCTTCGCATCAGGACATAAGAAATCTGGAGGATGGACAGCATGCGCGCTCGTCTTACAATGACAGAATACAATGCGGATTGGGCGCTTAGTGCTAGAAATTTTCATCAGCGCTCAGAACCAGGATACCTGACGCTTGAGGAGACCATCAGTTTCTTGGGTACACTGGGTATAGATGGACTGGAGCTATTTCATCCTTACTGGGAGTCGACTTCTTCCAGTGATTTGAAACGTCTTGTACATGGTGCTGGACTGTCAATATTTTCATATATATTCTTTGTAGATTTGGCTGTACCTAATGCTGAAAGATTGCATGCGGTGGATCAGGTGTTCGCAATGCTGGATAAAACTGCCGAGTTGGGTGGTTCCTTAGCTATGATTGTTCCTGGAATATTCAAGGATGAGTATCCTCTAGATGACCAGCGTATGTGGATGATAAAGGGTTTGCGATTATGCGCTTCACGTGCAGCAGCTCTAAATATTATGCTTGCATCGGAAAATGTTGATGATCCATCAGCTCGTCCGCTTATGGGGCATGGGTACGATTGCCGTGATATTTGTGCAGCGGTAGATTCGACATCTTATCGCTTGATTTATGATGCTGGAGCTGCGCTACATCTGGGTGACGATCCGATCAACACATTGCGTGACATGGAATCGCACATATGCCATGTTCATGTAAAGAACAGTCGTCGTATGATGCCCGAGGAGAATAAGGCAAGGTATCTAGAGGGGGAAGGTGGACACCGTTTTGTAAGTACTACCTTGGACGTGGGTGAAGTGGACCTTGTTCCTATTGTGGCTGAATTAAATCGCATAAATTATGATGGCCATATGCTAATCGAGTATCAAGGGCAAGATGATCCCCGCACTGCTTTGGAGAGAAACGTGCGATATTTGCAAGGCTTGCTGCACGGAGCGGGATCTGTTTAGGATGTATTGGAAATATTTGGGAAAATCATGTTGTTCAAATAGTCTATCAGCATGCTAAATTTACGAGTAGGAACCGCGCCGGACTCTTGGGGTGTATGGATGGCAAATGATCCGAAGCAGCCTCCATGGGAACAATTCTTAGACGAAGTCGTCTTAGCGGGTTATGAGTGGATTGAGATTGGCCCTTTCGGTTATTTGCCCACTGATGCACCCATTCTTTTGGGAGAGTTGGACAGGCGGGGACTCAAGGCGGTGGCGGGCTTAGTTGGGGCAGATATACATAAACCGGGAGTATGGCCCACCCTTAAAAAGGACTTGTTGGACACTGG
>JAKUPR010000090.1 GCA_022450585.1 Anaerolineales bacterium
CCAGTTCGCTCGGTTCTAACGAGGACAACCTCATGCTGGCCAGGCCATCTTTTGGACCAATCTCAAGTACCCGTTCTCCTTGAAACTCACCCTTTCCTGCAACCGCCAGGAGTTCCGCGAACAATTCGCTGCGATACGTCATAGGCTGCTCATCCCGTTTTTGGATGCCCAACAACATGCGCCTCAACCTCCTAATGACAGTCACAATAACTATATCCAGGAAAGCGCTTCCACCACAATTACAACTTGAAAATCAGCGCAGGGATACTGCCCTATTTGGATAGGCAGTGAAACTTCACCTATCACCCAAGTGACACTCCGCGATATTCCCGATGTAAATATCTGTGAATCCCTGCATATTCTCACAAGAATTCCATCATCTTCAGCCCGCATCGGAAATACCCATAGCTTGCAGATACGCTATTGTCACCTGTTCCAAACTCGGCACATTAATTGCAGTACGCACTTTCTCCAAATTGTCCGCTAGATGAAAAAGGAGATCCGGGATTTGCTCACGATGGTCAAATCCATAGCCACCGTTGCCGACCAATTCTGGGTGGCCACCGCTACAGGCGTAAATTGCTGGCAGCCCACAAGCAAGTGCTTCGATCAGCGCATTGGAGCAAGGATCATGCACACTTGCAGTAATGAAAATATCATGCTCCCGCAAGAGTGATGCCAATTGGTGTGACGCCACAGGATGATGTAAGCGAATACTGTCAAATTGAACGGGTGAGCGCCCCACAAAAGTGTATTCATAATGATCCCAATCCAGATTCTCTTCCAACCACTTGTAAACAGATGCACCCTTGTTAGGATTGTCAGACCAACTACTGGAAATCAATCGTATTTTTCGAGATCGCCGAGGTGGTGCAGGTTTACCAGGAAAGAACACGGTTGGGTCTACCGCATTGTGAACCACCACCGGATCCCGGAATTCGAGCCCTAACTTCTGATGCGCCTCTAAACTATATTGCGACTGGAATATGGTCGCATCGGCGATCTCATGATTGATTTCACAGATTTCTCTATCAACACCCCTGCTGTCTCCTCGGTATACATCCACTGGGCCATCAACCCTATGAACCATACGGGCGCTGCCACCTTTGCAGAAACGCGTCAAACGCCGGAAATCAAAATTGAAGCTGTTGAATAGACAAGCCCTCGTTTCAATCGACAGCCTATTTCGCTCGATGCGAAAACCACACGCTTCTAATTGTTGACTCAGGGCCAACATAAATTGATTGCCGCCTCCAAATGGAGGGGGGTGAAAATCGTGGAATACAGATATATCAGCTTGAGTAGAGAAAGACTGGGCAAGTCTCTCGAGAAGTCGCCTCACTGATGATAACCCAAAGCATAAGATATTGAAAACAGCAAGATTTTCGCCCTCATGCAAAGTAAGATATCGCTCGAGACAAACGATTCGAAACGTACTTCACTACCATAGCTAGAAACCATACCTACAGAAAAGGTTACCCAACCACCTCCAGTATATGTCGCCGCAAATTCTGAGCTAGAGCACTTGAATTGTAGCGACGTTCCACTAGACTGCGACCGTTCAAACCAATTCTTTCGACCTCACGAGGGTTTGCCCACAAATAGTCTATGCCATTCCTCAGGTTATCAACATCCCCTGGATTGACCAAGTAACAGGTTTCCATATGCCGCATATATTCTGATTCCCATAACCCACGCGTGTGCGTGAGTATCACCGCCTTGCCACATGCCATTGCCTGCAGAGCAGCGCTCTGCCCAGATGGCTGGTCAACATCCTTAAGCGGAATCACCACAAAACGTGCTGCACGATAGAGCTCGCGAAGCTCCGCAAAAGAATGGTCACTGCTCACAAATGTCTCAGACCCCAGTGTACTCACAAACAAACGCTGCCGAGTCACGATGTGCAGTTTCCTGTGGACAGCAGCGCTCAGAAGCGTAGGATAATCACGTGCGGCGTCTGTACCAATACTGAGGATATACTCTCCTTGGGACTGATCATCTGTGGGGATCCAATAACGATCATCCACCCCAAAAGGCAGCACTACCACTCGTGAAGGATCCACGCCAAACCCATACACGACTGAATCCGCAGCTCCCTCACCCAACACTAGTACCCGTTCCACCGACTGCAAGAAGCGAGAATAGGCAAATCGAAATATCACAGCCCATATACTAGGCGCACGCATAAGCAAACGATGTGCCAAACCCTGACTAATGTAAATCACCGGAGCACGCAAGACTCCCAGCCACTTGAGCATCGCAATGGGCAAACCACAGGTGTCTACCGTCGACACCAAAATATTTGCTCGCCTAATCTTATTCCAATGAATCCAAACTATGTGCAGTGAGAACCCAATTCCCACTGCCCTGCTAACCACACTCTCAACCGGATAGCACAACCGTCGACGCCAATTATCTGAGGCATCATCTCCCTCGACAAATTCACAAGAAATCCCATTGGAGTTAATGAAAGGCAACCCATACAAGAAATCAACTGGGCCATCTCCATTTCGCCATGCTTGTAACTGCTCTAAGCGATTTCTTCGAAAAAGGAATAATACCCGTGTTGACACCCTATCTTCCTATATCTCTCACCGGATGATACTCGTCTCCGGAATAATCGGTATGGTTTGGACCATTGTGAGACCATAAGTAAAGGGGTAAACGAACCGAAATGCTGTCTTTAACTTTCTCGGCAACAGCAAAATTAAAATCACGGTCGGCTCCGCGTCCCCGCCGTGAGGGCCACACTCGCTCACTCAATGGACGAAAGCCAACCAATCGAGCCAACGATGCCCTAACCAATGCACAATTGGCAGCACCAGGATAATGGAGATAATTATCCCCAAAAAACAGTTGGCGAGCAATTCGCCTGATTCGGATTCTATGAGGCACGATCTCATGAAACCATCGGAAATAAGATGGGATGAATCCCTTGGATCTCCCGGCAATGGCCAAGATCTCACGAGTATTTGTGACCAGAGAACCCTCTCCATGCACAGATTTTATCCGTCTCACATCCAGATGTTTTCCCAAATGACTCGAGTAGAATTTCTGCCAATCCACACAAACGTGCGAAGATTCGTATTTGACGGCGAATTCGTGCTGTACATGCAAGCGGTTAAGCAATGAAGCATCGTCAGCATCCTGAAAGGTAATCCATTCGCCCTTTGCTAGCGCCATGCCATGGTTCCTAGCAACCCATCCAGCGTTGATGTTGGTGCCATTCCATCCGATGCGTTGCGGATCGTCGTCCAGCAACGCACACACGCGCACGCGCTCATCAGCCAGAGCATACCCTCGCGCAATTTCTGCAGTGTGATCTGTGCTATTGTCATCCACAATGATTAGTTCAAGGTCTCGATGCGTCTGTTGCAGAATGGATTCAATCGCCACCGCGATTGTGTCAGAGGCATTGTGTGCCGGCATAATCACTGAAATAGAAACCGGGCTCATCTTTTGGAGCGCTCGCTCAATCAGACCTTCTCACCCTTTCGGGTAATTAGAACTCACTGTTCCATCACTACCATTCTGAATACATCCGCCACTTGCCGGTCACAGACTCATAGGAAAGTGCCTTGTATTGAAAATCAGGGACGCCAAATATCTTCCCAATCCATGGGGTTAAAGCTGGGC
>JAKUPR010000091.1 GCA_022450585.1 Anaerolineales bacterium
CAGTCTGCACCTTAACGACCGCTCATGGGTAATCCATACCAAGTCGGAGGAACGCCCGCCCGCTTTGCTTCAATCCGGCGCTCTAGTCCGCGACAGCCTGATATGCGATGGCGCCATGATTTCAGAGGGGGCAGTTGTCGAAAATTCCGTACTATCACCTGGCGTCTACATAGGACCGAGTGCACAAATTAGCCATTCAATCATCCTCACTGATGCGCACATAGCCTCCAATGCATCCGTCAATAAAGCTGTTGTTGACAAAATTGTCCGAGTAGGTGAAGACTGCCTCATTGGGAAAACAGACTCTAAGAATATAGCTACCATCGGAAAAGCGTCCCATATTCCTCCCGGCACTATAATAAAACCTGGCCAAGAGATACCTACCGATAGCCGACCTAAAGACTTTACATAACCGCAACCATATGAGACTAGCAATCATATCCGATACCCACGACAACATCTCGAACTTTGAATCAGCGTTAGAGTTGATCGCTGACGCCGACTCCATTCTACACTGCGGCGATTTGTGCTCACCATTCATGATCGAAAAGTTGGTATCCCTAATTCCCGGAACAACCCCGGTCCATGTAATCTGGGGTAACAACGAAGGGGACATACGCCTAATCTGTGCAAAAGCGGACGCGCACGACAATATTAGTCTCCACGGCCACTTTGCTTCCCTGCTTTTTAACGGAACCCGAGTAGCCCTAACCCATTACCCCGAAGTCGCACGTCCCCTTGCCATTAGTGGGGAATACGATTTAGTCTGCTACGGTCACGACCACACGGCGCACCAGGAAAAGATAAAGAATACGGTTTTACTTAATCCCGGGGAGCTAATGGGCCTGAAGTCCACACCTACATTCGCCTGGTATGACACATCAACCCACGATGTCAATTACGTTGCGGTAAATTAAGACCCACATCCTACCTACTAATGGGTCGTTTTCTCACTGCAATCTTGCGAAAACACCGATCAATTCTTCGTCTCCATTTCCGTTTTCTACAGGCCGCAGACTAGAATAAGCTATTTTTTCAATAGCCCGGTTACCCACCAACAGCAGATCTCACATTTTCAAGTTCGCCAGCCGACAGCAATTTCTCGCTCTTACCCGCGATAAATCCAGCATACTCCTCTACCATTATCACGCCTGGCTTCCGAAAATCATACACCTCCGGCTTATCACGAAAAAACTCTCTATGCACCCTAGTCCACACCAGTCGACCATCGGTGTCTATATTCACCTTAGTAACGCCAAGCTTAACAGCCCGAGGAAATTCATTCACATCCACCCCCCGGGCCGAAGGATCCAAACCTCCTCCAGCCGCATTAATTCGCTCAACTTCCTCTCTTGGTACAGAGCTAGATCCATGCATAACGAGAGGGAATCCAGGCAGCAACTCCTGTATCGCTGCAATACGATCAAAGTGCAATCCCTGACCACCACTAAATTTATACGCTCCATGACTAGTGCCAATGGCCACAGCCAGACTGTCGCATTCCGACTCCGCTACGAACCTCTCTGCATCACCAGGATCAGTAAGCATCGCGTGTTTTTCGTCAATATTTATGTCTTCTTCAACGCCACCCAATTTCCCTAGCTCAGCCTCAACACTCACACCTTTTGTCCTCGCACGTTTTACCACTCTATTAGTGATGGCCACATTTTCTTCGAAATCTTCGTGCGAAGCATCAATCATCACCGAGCTATAAAACCCTGAATCTATACAGTCGTAGCAAGTCTGCTCATCACCATGGTCCAGATGGACGGCAAATATATTTTTAGGGAACATCTTCTCGGCAGCTCTAATTATGGACTCAATCATCGTTACCCCAGCATAACTTCGCGCACCTTTAGATATCTGGACGATAAACGGGGCCTCCGCACGAGCATTACCTTCAAACAACCCTATCGCCTGCTCCATGTTGTTTATGTTATATGCTCCAACTGCATATTTCCCATACGCTTGCTCATACAATTGCTCAGTCGTAACAATCATGTCCTCTTCTCCTTGCTTTTTATAACGTTAGTGACAATCCTGTATTGTTTTCCGAAATGCATTTACATTTCCTTCTATCGACTTCTGTCCCCCAAAAATCGCGCTGCCCGCCACAAGAACGTCGGCGCCAGCTGCCACAATCTCACCTGCGTTGCCCGTCTTCACACCGCCATCTACTTCCAGATGTGCCTCGGAGCCAACCCCGTCAAGCATTTTTCGCAAACACTTAATCCTCTCGATACTCTCCGGAATGAATTCCTGTCCACCGAGTCCGGGGTTCACTGACATCAGAAGCGCTAGATCAATCTCTCGCAATACAGGCTCTAATTTCTCCACCGCCGTACCCGGATTTAGGGTAACACCGCACGCCATCCCCAATGCCCTTATCTCGCGCAGTGTCCGCCGTAATTCCAAGCAGGCCTCAACATGAATCGTTAGAATGTCCGCACCTGCCTCACAAAATCCACCCAAGCGTTCCTCAGGTTTCTCAACCCTCAGATGCACATCAATCACGCCCCCATATTTGGATACTACCGGACGAAGCGCCGCAACTACAGCCGGCCCTATTGAAATTTCCGGCACGAAATGCCCGTCCATAACATCCACGTGCACAAATTCGGCGCCAGCCACCAACGCCCGCTCCACATCCGCTCCCAAGCAAGAAAAATCCGCCGCCAAAATCGACGGAGCTATCTTCACGCTCATGACTTCGGAAGCAAGTTTTCCACCGCTTTGACTACAGCATCCGCCGTCACGCCTAGCTGTGAAAACACTTTTTCTCCAGGCGCCGACTCCCCAAATCGATCTAAGCACACAATTCCACCATCCCGACCAACATACCTTTCCCACCCTATGCCAATTCCCGC
The DNA here is from genome assembly GCA_022450585.1 of Anaerolineales bacterium. Taxonomy (GTDB): domain Bacteria; phylum Chloroflexota; class Anaerolineae; order Anaerolineales; family UBA11657; genus CAJWGI01. The sequence goes on from JAKUPR010000091.1 coordinate 2,868, forward strand.
TTCCACGGCCACACGAGGAGTTACGCCCTCTGACATAACTTTTCTCCTGTACCCATTATCTGTTTCCTCATATAGCTCCCAGCTTGGTACTGAAACCACACGCACGCGAACACCCCGGCGTGACAGAATCTCAGCCGCCTCTAGTGCCACATGCACCTCCGAACCACTGCCCATAATTATCGCCCTGGCCTCAGCGTCATCCACCAATATATACGCGCCCTGCCTTAATCCCTCAGCGTCCGCCATACCCGAATCGCTGTCTCTTTTCAGGACCGGCAATTTTTGCCTTGTCAGCACAAGAGCTGTTGGGCCCGGACGCTCAACTGCCACACGCCACGCCTCAATGGTTTCGTATGCATCGGCTGGGCGTATAACGGTTAATCCTGGAATTGCCCGCAATGAAAGAATTTGCTCCACCGGCTGATGTGTAGGCCCATCCTCGCCTACACCTATAGAGTCATGTGTAAACACAAACACCACCTTCAGCTGCATCAGCGCAGCCAACCTAATTGCAGGCCGCATATAATCCGAAAACACAAGGAAGGTACCCCCGTAGGGCACGAGTCCCCCAGGCAATGCCCGCCCAGGCATC
>JAKUPR010000092.1 GCA_022450585.1 Anaerolineales bacterium
GAGGATTTGAACCTCCGACCTCACCGACCCGAACGGTGCGCGCTAGCCGGGCTGCGCTACGCCCTGAGTAAATACGATTATATCGTATCGGTTGTCTGGTGTAAAGATTCATGGTTGAATACGAATTAAATGACTGAAAACGAGTTAAGACCTAGAAAGACGCACATTAATATTACTGCTTGGGTTCAGTGGTTGAGGCCAGGCTTGGGCGTGAAACGCTGGATGGGATTGATGCTTTTTGGTGTAATGCTGTTAGGTTTGGGGGCTGCATTTATTTTAGTTGAAATATATCAGGGAGGATATTTACCTCCGGTGTTGGAGGCACTGACAATGCAGCCGATTCCGCGTGTGTTGCGAGCATCAGGTTTAGGGGTTGCTGGTGTAGTGGCGGTTATATATGCATTTGGCAGGCTTAGCAGGGAGTTAATCGTCCCGTTTGCGCCGGAGGGAAGATCAGTAGCTACAATAGTGGCTGAGCGCCGACGCAAACGTCGCGGTCCGCGAATTGTGGCAATTGGTGGTGGTACTGGGATGGGGGTATTGCTACGTGGTCTGAAGGAACATACGTCAAACCTAACCGCTGTTGTGACTGTCGCTGATGATGGGGGATCATCCGGTAGATTGAGGCGTGATCTTGGTGTGCTGCCGCCAGGTGATTTGCGTAATTGCATGACTGCTTTGGCTGACGATGAAGCACTTCTTACTCAATTGTTCAAATATCGTTTTGGGATTGGTGAAGAGGTTCGGGGTCACTCGTTCGGTAATCTATTCATCACAGCGATGACAGAGATCACAGGTTCGTTCGAGCAGGCACTTGCAGTATCGAGTCAGGTTTTGGCAATAGGAGGCAGGGTATTTCCCTCCACACTGGAGGATGTATGTCTTACGGCAGATGTTCGCGAAAGTGATCTTCAGCCTGCTCAACGTGTTACAGGAGAATCTGCCATTCCGAGCGGGCGTGGCACAATTGATCGTGTGCAGTTGCATCCGGAGACAAGTGCTGCGTATCCAGATGCGGTGCAGGCTATACTAGCAGCGGATATGATTGTGGCCGGTCCGGGGAGTTTGTTCACGAGTGTTATGCCGAATCTATTGGTTCGGGATATAGCGGCTGCGATTCGATCAAGTCGTGCAGTGCGGGTTTATGTTTGTAACGTGGCTACTCAAGATGGTGAAACTGATGGATTCTCGGTTGATGAACACGCAAGCAGGATTCGAGTACATACAGATGGTATCTTGTTTCCAAATGTACTAGCCAACAACTGTTATAAAGGCTCCTTGTTATCTGGTGCAGAGTGGGTCAAACATGTGGGTAATGCCAACGGAGCTACACAGGTATTCGAAGCTGATTTGGTACATGAAAAATCTCCGTGGAGGCATGACCCTGTGAAGCTTTCCCAAGCGTTGCTTCGAATCTTACATCATGGGCAAGTTTGCTAACAGTGTAATGTTGCTGGTGCGGATGATTCTGGTCTGACGAAGACTACAACGAAGACTACAAAGGAAAAAAAAGAACAAACACGAGGATAAAAACATGCAAAGAACAGGCGTAGGAATCAATGGTTTCGGGCGAATAGGCCGACAGGTACTTAAATCAATAATGGAGCGTCACGGCGAGAGTTTACAAGTTGTAGCAATCAATGATTTGGCTGATGCGGACGCGAATGCACATCTTTTGAGATATGATTCCACGTACGGTCGTTATCCTGGTAACGTGGAAGTAATAGATGGCGATTTGGTAATCAATTCAGAGCATCTGAAGGTATTCAATGAGCGAAATCCTGGTGATATTCCTTGGCGGGAGCTTGGCGCCGATATTGTAATTGAATCAACTGGTTTGTTTGTGGATGCAGTAGGAGATCCCAGTGTCGGCAGACCTGGTGCGAGGATACATATAGAACGGGGCGGTGCAAAAAAAGTAGTGATATCCGCACCTGCTAAGAATGAGGATCTTACTATCGTGCTTGGAGTAAATGATGGTCAGTACGATTCTAGCAGGCATCATGTGTTATCTAATGCGTCTTGTACTACCAATTGCCTAGCTCCACCTGCCAAAGTGATTAATGATCACTTTGGCATTGAGAATGGTGTTATGACGACCGTACATGCCTATACAGGTGATCAGCGTATCCTAGATGTAGTCCACAAGGACATGCGTAGGGCGCGCGGTGCTGGCCAGAACATTATCCCTACCTCGACTGGAGCAGCGCAGGCGGTTGCTCTTGTAATTCCTGAATTGCAGGGTAGATTCGATGGATATTCCCTGCGGGTGCCGACAGCGACAGTATCAATTGTTGATTTTGTAGCGGTTCTGGAGCGTGAGGCAACAGTGGAAACTGTGAACGATGCTCTTAGGGCAGCGGCGGAAAATGGTCCTATGCGGGGCATTCTAGGATATAGCGATGAACCTCTTGTCTCCTCTGACTTTAGGGGTGACTCTCGTTCATCGACAATTGACGCGCTTAGCACTATGGTGATGGGCGGGAATTTGGTGAAGATCGTCACTTGGTATGATAACGAATGGGGGTATGCATGCCGTACTGCAGACTTGACCAGTAAGGTAGCTGACGGTTTGTAGTATGAAATGTAGGACTATCCGCGATATAGAAGTATGTAATAAGCGTGTGCTTATGCGCGCTGATTTTAATGTGCCCCTGGATGACGGGCATATCATAGATGATGCACGTATTCGAGCCGTGGATCCGAACGTGCATAATCTGTTAGCACGGTCGTCTTCTGTGATTTTGTGTTCACATATTGGTCTTCAGTGTGGAAAACGAGTTCCTAAGTTGTCATTGCGCCCGGTGGCTTTAGCCCTAGAGGGTGTTCTAGGTAGGAAAGTTACATTTGTTGAGGACTGTCTAGGTCCCGTTGCTCAATTGGCCGCTGACAGCATGATGCCTGATGAAATATTACTGCTCGAAAACACGCGCTTTTACCCGGGCGAACAAAATAACGACTCGCAAATGGCGAGTGGTCTTGCTGAACTGGCTGATATTTTTGTAAACGATGCTTTTGGATCGGCGCACCGCAGACATGCATCGATTGTAGGAGTGGCGGAGAGGATTCCAGCAGTGGCGGGACTGTTGCTAGAACAGGAGCTAGAATACCTTGACGGGTTTTTGCGAGCTCCGATGCGCCCATTCGTTTCCATTCTTGGAGGATCAAAAATCTCTGACAAAATTGGGCTAATTGAGAGTTTATTGCAACGGTCTGACAGAGTGCTGATTGGTGGAGGTATGGCCAACACCTTTTTTAGGGCACAGGGCATTGATGTTGGGGCGTCGCTTGTGGAGATTGATGTATTGGAGGAAGCTGATGGATTGCTCGAAATTTCTTGAGACTAAATGGTGTTGCCGACCGAAGTGAGCATTGCCGATAAATTAGACGCAGATGCGACCTGT
>JAKUPR010000093.1 GCA_022450585.1 Anaerolineales bacterium
TTTCACATGATCGTCTTGGGCACGCAACAGGAAAAACGTCAACCGAGAGGCAGATTTAGGGCCAATCCCAGGAAGCCGCGAAAACTCATCAATTAGGCACTGCACCGGTTTCGGAGCTCCTGCAGCTTTGCTCACTGTCCAGGAAGCCCCAGCCCACCCGTCAGGTCCCGCCACCGTCGGGCCGCTCAGGTCTGTGATTTTTCCATTGCGGCATTAATTGCTGTTACTAGAAGACTCGCGACATTAGCACTGTCGCTGTTTTCTAGTAATTCCGGCGCAATTCGGATTTCCTGCACGCGCTGGTCGCCACTGACGACTATCTCCACCGCCCCATCGCCAGCAGTAGAGGTAACCTTTTCACCTGCTAGATCCTTACGAGTCTTGCGCATCTCCTTCTGCATCTTTAGTAATTTTGCTGCCATGCCTCCGCCTGACATATCGGACGTATCACGCTTCATGTTTCTTTTTTTCACTACCCAACCTCCTCTCCTCTGCGCTCTCTCGGGCGCGCGCCAAGTTCTACACCCATCGCCACGGCACCATCTTCAGAAATATCTAAATCATCCTGACTATTAGTAGCATCATTATGGTGAAATTGCACTCGCAGCGCATGACCGGTAGTCGCGGTGAGAGCAGCCTCTAGATGAGCCCGCATCTCAACAGTATCCAATTTGCTGATAGCGAATTCTTGGCGTACTCCAATCAATAGAGTCTCACTCTCAATACTATTCGGATTACACCATTCCAACAGTGCTGGCAAAGTACGGTGATATACACGACTATTTGTAATCAATTCTTTCCAGCACCCTTTCAACTCTGAGATATCCGGCGCATCTCCATCGATCTCCGGACGAGACATCCTGGGTTCTTTTGTTGGATCATTTTTTTTGATTTGCAACGGAACCGGATTGTCACTTTGCAACCGCATCGGTGGCGATTTTTCCGACGATGCCTTATCCCACGGTTGTATACAGCTTAGAAAAGCTAGTTCAAGCGAAAGTTGAGGCTGCCAACTCACCCTACGATCGCGTGCGGATTTGTCGAATGCCTGTACGGCAGCGAGTATCTCCCGATGTGTCAATTTTTCCGCAAGATCTCGCATGGAAACTAACAAGTCCTCTGTAGCATCTACCAATTCTAGATTACCAGTCTTACAGAGCAACATTCAACGTAGATATCTAACTACTTGACTCGCAATCTGAGTTGAGTCTGTGCCAGAATCCACAGATAAGTTAATGACTTCAAGTCCTTGTGCTGCCTCCTTTGCTACCAAAGACTGCACCAATTTAATCACACTCTCATCATCTGAAATGCCAAGCACCTGCTGCGCACGATCTAAGGTCAACAGGTCTTCCGAAGAAATAACCAGTTGGTCTAAAATACTAATGGCATCGCGCAAGCTACCCGTAGCTTGTCGCGCTACTACATCGAGAACCTTGGAATCAACCACAATATTCTCTTGTGCCACAATTGCCTCAAGTCTTTGGACAATGTCAGCGAATGAAATACGCCTAAAGTTGTGGCACTGGCATCGAGAACTTACTGTAGCTGGCACTTTGTGCGATTCAGTGGTTGCCAGAACGAAAACAACATACGGTGGCGGCTCCTCAAGCGTCTTAAGTAACGCATTGAAAGCAGCGCCAGAGAGCATATGTGCCTCATCTATAATGTAGATTTTGTAGTTGCCCTGACCTGGAGTGTAATTTATCTTGTCACGCAGATCTCGTACATTTTCCACGCTGTTATTAGAAGCTGCATCGATCTCCACTACATCAAGAAAGCGTCCATCAGCAACATCGACACAATGGCGGCAACGATTACATGGGCGGATAGCAATATCGGCGTGCGTACAATTCAATGATTTTGCTAGTAAACGTGCTACAGTGGTCTTACCGGTGCCACGTGGACCCGAGAAAAGATATGCGTGCACAGTTTTCTTAGCTTTAAGAGCATTCTGTATAGTATCAACAACAGCTGCCTGACCAATAACATCCTCAAAAGTTGTAGGACGCCATTTCAAGTAAAGTGCAGGAGAGCCTGTCATCGATACTTCTCCTGCGAACGCCGTATTTCTCGCGGTAACTCAAGGTGTTGTGGGATATATGCTTGCAGTAACGGCAGCACCCAATTAAGAGCGGCAATTCTCTTGTTTAGACCAACAACTTGGTGCCGTACGGTTTGATTATCATTCGCAACACGAGAGTGCCCCCGAAATCGTTCGATTTCCAGCCGGAGATCTTGCATTACCTCAATCCAAAGTGGACAAATATGTGCCTCTTCTAGAACCCCAGAGGCTACCTTCCAATCGTATTCGACATAGTCATTGTAAAGCAATTCCAGCGACTGTCCACTACCGCCCTCAAAATCACTACACTGACCAGCATCACACGCCGCGAAGATACGTTTTTCCGCAACCGAAACCGAATCCCAAAACATTTTATTCGTTATCTCGGAATAGTCAGGGCAATTCGTAAGTAGCATGCAGATTTCCATCAGCATCGTGCAATTGTACAACCTGACCAGATTGCCAGACGGCTTGATCACGCGCCCAGTAAAGATCAGTGACCGTATCTAGACCAGCATTAGTGTGCACAGTTAGCTGGCCTGTTTGGTGTAAACGCAACTCAGGAAAATCGTATAAATCTCCTGCAGGATGGACAAGAGTCCAACCACCAAGGTCAGCAGTCCCGCCAACATTCATGATTACAACCTGTTCCGCCGCCAAATCACCGACACCACTGACAACACGAATTGTAATTACCGGCGGCAGACTGGAAGTAGCGATGGCATCTGGTGGACGCGGTTTAATCACAGTAGAGGCAGGCTTGCTAGTGGCCATAGGTCGCTGGGTAGGCTGCGCTGCCTGCTTTACGGGAATAGTAACTAGCTGATCGATTGCCAATGAATTGGGATCACTCATCTTGTTTGCAATCATAAGTTCCTCTACAGTGACTTCATACTGGATAGCAATGCTACTCATTGTGTCTCCAGACCGCACCCTATAAATGGCAGGCTGAGACGAATTGGTGGGGTCCGACATCTCCGACGAACCTGCATTTAGTCCCAATGGATATTCACCACCATCAAAACTACTGTCAGGCACTCGGTTTGTTACAGGCTGTCGATAATTTTCCCAATAAATGAGCACAGCAACTGCAACGGCTGCAGCAACCGCCATATTAATGAACAAATAACCAGCTAGACGGGCAAGACTCACTCACTATCCTCTGGAAACTGATAATACACTGGGATGTTGACAATGGCAAATGCTATCCAGGCTTCTTCCTGAACTCGTTAGCATGAATTGTACAGCGCATTGAACGTGGAATTACGGTAAGCACGGTAATCTC
>JAKUPR010000094.1 GCA_022450585.1 Anaerolineales bacterium
AGATGTAGCGGCGTCGCTCTCGGTATAAGTAACAAAGGCCGTCGATCCTTTAAAGTCACATCCGCCGCTCGCAATAGTAGATTAGCACTGTATGAACTAACTATCCCCGACATCGTCTTCATCGTACACGGAATAACAACCATGCCCATTGTTTCGAAAGAACCCGACGACACAGCCGCGGCCACGTTATTTAGCCCATACTGAAAATCCGCTAGTTCCTCAACGTCTGACACCGCGTAATCCGTTTCTAGAGAAATAGTAGTCCGAGCAGCGGTACTCAATATTAAGTGGGTTTCCAAATCCTCCACTCCGCGAAGCACCTCTAGCATCCGAATCGCGTATATCACGCCACTTGCCCCGGAAACTCCTACAACTAGCTTTCTCATTTCTCCTTAGCTCCAATTTAACCCAATATTTATCTCACTGCAGATGCTTCTTATCTTTTCCCAGACCCACAACACCTTAATATTCCGTCAATTATTTCTGCAATTGGCAGGACAACTATTTCGACGGGCAGGAACCGGACAACTACATACTAATGCCGGCAACTAGCACAAAACAGCTTTTTTCTCCGTGAATATACCGCACAACCATCGTAGCTTGCACTTACCACCTAGTTTATCATCATTTTTATCATACATTCAAACACAAAATCTTGTCTACTCGAACTGCGGCAAGCTTACTTCCTCGCGGTGCCCAAATGCTACAGAGTTATCGATAAAATACATTTTCTCCGGAATCAAAACGTACCATGCCACCTTTTCTAACGCCCGTTGCAACTCCGGCGGCACTTTATCTCTATTTCTAGTGAAAAAGAATTTAGTTTCAAACCGTAATTTCGCCTCTGAACTCTCGCGACCCAACAGCCGCGTAACATGACCCTCTAGTTGTATTCCCTTGATATCCCGCCAATTACCATAATCCTCTTGCACCGTTGCCGCCACTCCTGAATTGGATGCCATATCCGACGCATGCCGAGTATGAACGGCAGAAAGAAAATTTAGCGTAAAGCCATCGTTAACATAAAACACAGCTGCCGCCCACGGGCCACCAGAACCCATAGTGGCTAGGGTCATCACGTTGTGACTACAAAAATACCGCAGCACTCTGTCACGTAAACTCTCGTTCACTTTTCTTTCCTACCTTCTAGGCAACAGTTAACCCTTATCGTAGGCACTCTAAATCGTTCCTTATACGTTAGCGTATAATTTCAAGAGGTTTCCACTCCGACTATTTGCCGCAACACCTTTTCAGGCGTAATAGGCAAATCATACGCACGGATACCAGCTGCGTTATCTATCGCATTTGCCACGGCGGGTGCAACAGTAGGAATAGTACTTTCCGCAATTCCATGTATTGTTTTCTCATCCGACTCACCTTCCAGGTGGAAAATCGAGAGACCGTCAGGCACATCCACAAAGGACGGTATCAGGTAATCGCCCAGATTTGCATTCACAATCTGACCATCGTCATACACCAATTCCTCCGACAAAGCCACTCCAAGACCCATAATCGCATTCCCTTCAGTTTGAAGTGACGCCATATTCGGATTCACTACGCACCCAGCATAGGTCGCAGCGTGAAATTTCTTTACCCGTACGAACCCTGTTTGTTTATCAACATTAACTATTGCAGCACCTACACCTTGATGCCAGTGTACAGACCCGACGCCTTGAAGGGTGTCGGGGCTCAGTCCACCTTCAGTGGTATATTTTGCAGATTCCTCCAACTCTACTACCTCGAACCGCCGCATTAACTCAGGCCACGAAATTGACCTATTGGCATCAGCACGGAGGCTTATAATTCCATTATCCAGTACAAGTTCATCAACCCCAACATTAAATACTTCACTCGCTATTTGCATCAGGCGCCCCTTCAGTTTACCAGCAGCTAGCCTAAGGGCCGTACCCATAGAATAAGTTGATCGACTAGAATTAGTCGCTGCATCAAAAGGAGTTACGTCAGTATCAGGATTCACCACACGTATTTGCTGTATTGGAATACAGAGTGCGTCAGCGGCAATTTGACTTAATGCAACACTACTGCCCTGGCCAAGATCAACTGTACTAACCAGCAAACTACACAACCCACTCGTTTCCAAACGTACCAATGCTTTAGATGTAGAGGGTGTCGTGGTACTCTTAATAGTAAGGGCAACGCCAAAACCAGTTTTACTATCGTTGTCCTCCTCACCAGCCTCTTCCCAACCGATTTTGTTAGCCGCACTCGCCATTAAAGCCGCGTAATGTAAATCATGCATGGTTTCCCCAGTAACAAAAATATCGCCATCAACTAAGATATTTTTTTTGCGGAACTCCAACGGATCCATACCAATCGCCTTACTTATAATATCCATCTGTGATTCGCCAGCCCATGTCACCTCCAGAACCGCAGGACCACGATAGGATCCAGCCGGCGGCGAGTTTGTATATACAGCATATGACTTAGACAACGCATGGGGTATGCGATACGGACCAAAACAAGTAACAGCACCGTTCTTCGCAACAATTGGACTAGTATCACTATACGCACCAGCATTCCAGTAAATCTCGGCCTGACGCGCAACTAGAGTGCCGTCTTGTTTTATACCAGTCTTAAGTGTAATTTCTGCTGCATGTTTCGTTATTTGAACGAAAGTCTCTGCCCGTGTAAGCATCAGTTTCACTGGCAGACCACTTGCTTTCCAGGACAAACACGCTGCAAGCCCTTCTATCTTTATATGTGATTTGGCACCAAATCCTCCGCCCACGGGCATTGCTATAACCCTGACATCATCAGGAACCATACCCAAGACTCCAGCAATTCTATTGCGCACCTTATATGGCGCCTGCGTAGCAGACCAAAGTGTCAATCTCCCCTCATCAATCCTGGCCACCGCAACATGAGGTTCTAGAGCCGCATGATGCACAGCAGGCGTATAAAAGGTATGACAAAAAACTTCATCTGCCTCCCCAAAACCTTCTTCGACATCACCATGTCGAAGCCCAACCTCGTGAAAAATATTGCTATTCTCGACAGGGCACATTGCCATTCCAGTATGTCCCGGATACGCCTTTAATGCACCCTCGTGTACTAAGGGGGCATCCACTCGAATAGCCTCCTTTACATCAAAAACAGCCGGGAGCTCCTCGTACTCGACATTAATAACATCTAATGCCTCCTCCGCTATCTCAAGGTTCACTGCAGCCACAGCCGCCACTGGTTCACCGACAAAACGCACTTTCTCCATTCCGACTACTTGGTGATCCTTCAGCACCGATCCATAAAAGGCATCCAACGGACTACTTCCGATAAAATCATTCTTACTCAAAACTCCAATCACACCAGGAATGTTCTCAG
>JAKUPR010000095.1 GCA_022450585.1 Anaerolineales bacterium
GAGTTGGCAACACGTGGCGGAGCTTCCGTACTTGGCCGTAATGATATCGGTTCCCTGCAGCCAGGTAATTGCGCAGATTTTTTTGCGATAAGCATGGATAGAGTAGCATTTGCTGGTGCTCTACATGACCCGGTAGCGGCTGCCCTACTATGTGCTCCTCAGCAGGCCGATTGGGTTATGGTTAACGGGAGTATAGTGGTGGAGGACGGACACTTGACTAACATAGACTTGCCAAGAGTTTTGGAGGCCCACAACAAGATCGCTGCTGATATGTTCGTTGCGTGAGTATTGTGTCTATATTCTATATATTTGGATAGTGATGGAAGAAAGAGTGAATGGGTGACATGGTATAATCTTGACGACAACGTTCGGTGAGTTTATGGGCGTGAGTTTGTTGGCCTCGGTTACCCTCTACCCTAATAAATATTGGAGGACCCAAAATAGGACCATGGGAAATCACATAGATTACATTGGTAACGCAATGTCTGGCTTTTTGTGTTCATATTTCTCTTCCGGGCCATGTGATATGGGGTTTACATGCTGAAACGGATGCCTTTGCGTCATCTGATCATGATGGGTGCGTTATTAGTACTGATCATTGTCGCAGCGATATTCCGGCGCTTTGGTATTGGCGAGTTGGCGCTCCTACTGGGCTTTTTTGCGATTGTGTTCATTATCGAGGCGGGAGCATTTGTGGCGCGTAGATTCTTACGTGGGCTGCGTGGCAGGTAACTAATATTGCAAAAGTTGTGATTAGTCCGTGGTTGGATGTATGGAATTCGTCAAGAAAGACGCAATGGCGTCGCACCATACAGAAATGGAGGATATGATTTCGTGGATGTAGGTTTACAGACAGTGCGAGATAGAGTGGATCGGGCTCGAGATGACATTTTACGATTCTTTCGGGAGATTGTTGCTATTCCTTCAATGGAGGGTGAGATTGGTGTGGTGGGAGAGAGAGTGGCGGGGGAAATGCGCTCGCTTGGATTCGATGAAGTACGTTTCGACAAAATGGGTAACATACTCGGGAGAATTGGTGATGGCGCACGGACTATGGTCTACGATTCTCATATTGACACAGTTGGCATTGGCTCTGCTGATTCATGGGATTGGGATCCTTTCGAGGGAAAAATAGAGGACGGTGTACTCTATGCGCGCGGCGCTTGTGATGAGAAAGGAAGTACCCCTGGAATGGTGTATGGCCTGAGCATCGCTCGCGAACTAGGCATGCTAAACGGATGGACCATGTGGTATTTTGGTAATATGGAGGAGTGGTGCGATGGAATCGCGCCGAACACCTTTGTTGAAATTGATCCTGGTGTCCGGCCCGATTATGTGGTTATTGGCGAGCCAACAAATATGAAGGTCTATCGAGGTCATAAAGGTCGACTTGAGATGGAAATGGTAGCGAAAGGTCGCAGTGCGCATGCAGCTAGCAATCATCTTGGGGATAACGCCCTCTACAAATTGCTGCCAATCATTGCCTCCATTCGGGATTTGGAACCACAGTTAGGGGATCATGAATTTCTCGGGCACGGTAAGATCACTGTCACCGATTTACGTGTGCAGACTGCAAGCATTAACGCCGTGCCAGACGAAGCGAAGATTTTTATTGATAGGCGTATGACATTAGGGGAAACGCGCGAGGAGGTTATGGCGCAAATCGAGGACATTATCCCTAATGAACACCGTTCAGACGTGTCCTTAAATTCCCTATTTTACGATGAGCCATCTTACACAGGATTTGTCTTTCCTGTAGAAAAGTACTTTCCGGCTTGGATGATAGAGAGTGATCATATTCTCTGCCGTGCCGCTCAGGCTACACGAGAGCTCTGTGGGTTTGTGCCTGTGCCAACTGGCAAATGGGATTTCTCTACCAACGGCATCTACTGGGCCGGTAAGGCTAATATCCCCTCCATTGGTTTTGGGCCGGGAGAAGAGGAAACGGCTCATACTGTTAACGACTCGGTTGTGTTGGATGACGTAGTTAGGGCGACTGAGTTTTACGCCTTGCTTCCCAATGGTATTGGGGGTCTTTGATGCGAATGGAAGCAATTTAGTTCATTTGGGGGTTAATATATGGCTGCAGATTTACGTGGACGGGACTTGATTGGCGATCTAGACTTTACTAAAAGTGAAGTTGAACAAGTTTTGGAATTGGCCTGGGATTTGAAGAAGCAGCGTGCCGAATCTGTGACCCACCCGCTGCTTAGAGACAAAGTGTTGGCGATGCTATTTTTCTTTACGTCAACGCGTACTCGTGGGTCGTTTGAGGCGGGGATGGCGCAATTGGGGGGGCACGCTGCTTTTATTGAGCCCAAGACCACACAGATTTCCCATGGAGATACTGAGAAGGAATTGGGGGAGATTTATGGGCGCTATTTTGACGGCATTGCTATTCGACATTGTGATTGGGGTGACGGAAACAACTACATTAATCGAGTAGCTTCTTCATCTCGATCACCGGTATTGAATATGCAGTGCGAAATCTATCATCCCCATCAGTGTCTGGCAGACCTTATGACCATCATGGAAAAAAAGGGACGCGATTTACGCGGGAAGCGCATAGCGGTGTCTTGGGCCTATGCGTCTTCTTATCTAAAACCAATTTCAGTTCCACAATCCTTAATTCTGCAGATGCCGCGATTTGGTATGGATGTAGTCTTGGCGCATCCGCCAGAATTTCCTCTTATGCCTGACATTGTTCATCAAGCACAGGACTTGGCGCGTAAGAATGGTGTGGGTTTTGATGTCGTGGATAGTATGGACGAAGGTTGTGAGGGTGCGGATGTGGTTTATGCGAAATCTTGGGGGCCGCTTCTTACGACGGCTGATCCTGATGAGGGCAAAGTTCTTCAGGATAAATACAAGGATTGGATTACCGATGACCGCCTGATGGGTCTGGCAAAAGAAGACGCTATATTCATGCACCCTCTTCCGGCAGATCGGGACATTGAAGTCACGAATGCAGTGCTGGATGGAGCTTCGTCAGCGGTCTTTGACCAGGCTGAGAATAGATTGCATGCACAGAAAGCAGTTATGGCACTTACGATGTCATGAGGGTGATGGATCAGTAACGCATAGGCGGGAATAATATTGTGAATGCCGAACATGGTACTGCTGTAGTTGCTGTGGGGGGCTATGCGCTGGTTGTCGATAGCGTACATAGAACCGTCCCTGATCTGTTTGCAGCTGCAGGGC
>JAKUPR010000096.1 GCA_022450585.1 Anaerolineales bacterium
GGCGACATGATCTAATTGATTCATAGACGCGTGAATCGTGTGAGGGAAATCAATGGGTTGGTCAAAGGTCTGCTGAAAACCGAGCACTGGTATTGGCTGTCCAAGCCAGCCTGTTATTACGAATGCTCCTATAACACCGGCAACAGCCGTCGTCCCAAGGGCACCCGCACTCAATATGAAAATCAGCACCATTGGTAAAGATGAAGATTTTGTTTTCGGATTTTCGTTTTCCGACACTAAGCGTTCTTTTCCGGTTTTAGCAAGCTTTAGCTCACAATCTTAAAGTCCAAACAAAATATTGATGTTAGGTGTTATTGCCACCAGCGTGAGTACATGTCGTGTAGGAAATTAGTATTTTGAGATGCCATGAATAATGCGAAGAAAATCCCTATGATTGAAGTAACTCCCACTGCGTACAAGGGTAATCGAAACTTCGCCCATGTAGCAGGAACGGTTTTTGTGTCAATAACCGAAGGAATGATTGCGTGGGCTGTGAGTAGTGATGGCCCTGCGATCAACGCAAATCCTAGGGCAAGCCATAGGAATTTTAGTGCGTTTCCAACTTCAGCCCACTCGGCAGTGGATAGCGGTTTAGGATCCATACGTTATTGACGAAGCTCCCGATTCAATATAGAGACATGGAATGAATGCACATCCAAACCACCCGTTTCGGAAAATGGGTGCAATTGCAAGCTATCATGAGTGATTTTTCAGTGTCAACAGTCGTCCGGGCCAATTCATAGGCGTCGTGTATGTACGAGTCATTTTTCGTGGAAAATTAGGTCAACGGATATAGGTAGCAGTATGTAAGGCTCCCCAAATTGGTCCGTTGCATCAAGGCTCCAGATTGAGTCTGATGAAGATGGGCGTAATCGGATACCATGATCACCTCCATAAATCATCCTCACTTGGCCTAATCCCGAATCTCCGACTGCTACTGCAGTTACATCACATGCGGAGCCGCCATCATCAGAACACCATCCTACGACATCGTGCGGCGGATCGCTCTCCGGGATATTTGGCACTGTGATGATCTCCACAGAACGTGATTTGCCCTGTGTCTCAAATATTTGTATCGGGAAATAACCACTGTTTTCATTTTCCTCAAGATCGATCATCAGTTGATCCACGAAAGTCTGCTTATCAGCAGAGTTATCAGCTTGCAATATTCTCTGTCCTATCGTTTTCTTGCATGGGGTACACATGCTGTATTCGAACAATGCAGGCCTTTGAGGTTGCTTGAAGTGACATCCTGATAAATAACTAGAGGTAATCCATCTGCGCCAACTGTTATTGCTGTGTGAGTGCCAACAACAGCAGATGAGTCAACAACGTTTGAGGTTGCCTCGGTACAGGAAATGTTCATGCAGTGTGCCACGTTGAGCGATCCGTTAAACTCGTCGTAATAACTAATTACTCCTCGACCATCTGAACCAATAGTTATAGAGCTCCAGTCTCCGACTCCACCGGTGGTTACGATTCCTGTGGTATTTGCTGTGGTACATAAAAGATCCTCACAATGTGCGACTTTCAGGTCCTTATTGGTAGCGTCGTAGTAGCTAATTAGTCCTCGGCCGTCCACCCCTATGACTATAGATGTCTGCCGTCCTACATCACCGATCTGGTCGATGGTTGCTACGGAATCTGTCGCCGAGCATATGATGTTGGAGCAATGTGCAACCTTAAGGTCATTGTTTGTGGAATCGTAGTAGCTTATAAGCGGCAAACCGTCGTTACCGATCGCAATTGCGCTGTATTGGCCCAGGTCGAGCGTTGTGTCAACGCTTTGTATTTCGTCAGAAGAACACGCTGTGTTATTGCAATGTGCGACTTCTAGGTCAGCAGTTGCGGCATTGTAGTAGCTAAGAATGCCAAGTCCATCGGTGCCAATTGCGAGCGAGGTATGCAGTCCTACATTTCCTGAGTTTGCCAGCATGGCTGTTGAACTAGTGGCGCAGTCCATGGTTTGGCAATGCGCTATTTTCAGTGAGGCATCTAACGAATTTCGATACCCGATTAGTGGGAGCCCATCAGTTCCGATGGTTATGGATGCGTGAAGATCTCCCACTCCAGTTGCCTCAACAAATGATGTGGTGGCAGAACTGCAAAGGATGTTATTACACTGGGCTACATAGAGAGCGTCAGTCTGCTCATAAGCAATTATCGGAAGACCATCGTCGCCGATTGTGACCGTGTTCCATAATCCTACATTTCCTGAACTCTGAATCGTGACTATGAAATGCTTCCCGCGTTGATATGTAATAGATTCTGAGGAACTTGGCGCAGTACATATCAGGGTTCCGGTTACATCGACGCCCGTCGCATAAAAATCTGGCTGACAATCTTGTCCTGAGCTTAGGTATTCACCTTCAGCCGGACCAGAATCGACGCACAGCCACGTCAATCCATTGAAGGATGCGATCTCGTCCAATCCACAAGTCAACCCACCAAGGGTCGTATTAAGTTCTTGGGGTCTGTTTTGAACGTCGTTCCAGTCAATCACGCTGACAGCATCATCCCCATCGTCGAGTCCTGATGGACGGTTCTGTATGTTTGTCCAATCAATCGACGCAGCTATGCCCCCAGAATTTAGATCATTCGGGATGTCAGTGAGTGAGGACCAGGCGACTCTAGCTGTTCCGTTTTGTAGTTCGAGGGCTGTGTAATAGTCTGAGTCATGGTGATGGTCACTTCTCGCAGTGGTGTTAGCTTTCCCAGATCCTTCGAAATCTATGGCAGCACTGTCACCCTCCGTTGATTTTTCAGTGGTTAGTCCGCTGCCAATGCCCAAAATGCCTGACTTTCCATCTCTTCCATCAGCACCACCTGGCCCGACTGGGCCGCGTGGCCCGGCGGGCCCCTCTGATCCTGCTCCACCGGGAAATCCCTGAAGACCAGCCGCGCCCGTTGGTCCTCGCTCTCCGGGCTCGCCTTGTGCTCCCGGAGGGCCTTGTGGCCCGACTTCACCTTGATCGCCACATGCACTCAATGCAAAAACTGTAACAGCAATCACAGTAACCCAAATGATGGGATTTAAAGTTGGAAGAACTTGATAATTCATATATCTATGCATCGCTACTTTAATTTGAGAACTCAAAAATTTGATTCAAATACCGGTCAGAACTGAACCGATTGTACTGTCACCCAGAATGTCCATTCACTTTGGATTGAATGCAAGTAACAGGCATATTC
>JAKUPR010000097.1 GCA_022450585.1 Anaerolineales bacterium
CGATTATAAGGTGTACTGACGCCTTAATTTGATGGGACACGGTGTGAGCATCTGCTGCGAGGCATGTGGTGCCAGCGAAGGGCACGCCGCAACGCCGGGAGCGCAGCATGAACGCGCTACCCATTACGGGCGAACTGTTCGCCACGAACCAAGTATCACCAGAAATCGAACGTTGTTACAAATATCAACTACGTAATTTCGCAAAATGGATGCGCGATAACTGCGATGTAGAAAGTCGTGATTAATCCAGAGGTTGACTCCATGCCACATGTCAGGGTAAATGGCAAGAGTTCAGAGGCTGTATGTCTCGGTTAGTATTATCAAGGGAGTAATTCTGACAAAGGCTTATACCCCAATCCAAAAGTTTCAGCTACTGGAGAGCAGGTTATCTGGCCCTGGTATACATTAACGCCCTTTGCAAGTACCGGGTCAGATGCAACAGCATCCTCAAATCCCTGCGCTGCTAATCGTAGGGCATAGGGTAGTGTTGCATTGGTTAACGCATAGGTTGAAGTACGCGGCACCGCTCCTGGCATATTTGTAACTCCGTAGTGCAATACGCCATCCAATTCGTAAACAGGCTCGCTATGGCTGGTGGGTCTGATTGTCTCAATGCAGCCACCCTGGTCCACGGCTACATCCACTACGACTGATCCATGGGTCATACCAGCTACCATCTCTCTGGTGACCAAGCGTGGTGCCCTTGCGCCAGGGATAAGTACTGCCCCTACAACCACGTCCGAAACATGTATGGCCTCGGCGATATTGCGTCGATTGGAGCTGAGCGTGGTGAAGTTGCCGTGCAGCACTTCGTCAAGATATCGTAGTCGTACTGGATTGATATCGACAATTACCACATGTGCACCCATTCCCAGAGCTATCTTGGCTGCGTTGATTCCTACAGTACCTCCGCCAACAATAGTGACCGTTGCCGGACGTACACCTGGCACTCCGCCTAGTAGTTTTCCGCGCCCGCCACATGTTTTTTCGAGGTAGTGCGCAGCTACTTGAATCGCCATGCGCCCGGCAACTTCGCTCATTGGCGTCAGCAAGGGCAGCTCACCGTTCTCGAGCTCGACGGTTTCGTAGGCCAGGGCTGTGACTTTACGTTCCATGAGCATGCGGGTCAGATGCTCATTTGTTGCTAAGTGGAGATACGTGCACAGGAGTTGACCCTCCCTCAGCATCTCGCATTCCCTCGGTTGCGGCTCTTTGACTTTAACGAGCAGGTCTGCCTGAGAGAACACCTCGGCTGCAGTGCTCAGGAATTCAGCGCCCGCACTGGCATATTCACGGTCCGAAAATCCACTTCCCTCGCCTGCCCCACTTTGAATGAGGACCCGATGTCCCTCGTCGACGAGGGTTCCAGTGGCTCCAGGTGTGATACCGACACGATACTCGTTATCCTTTATTTCCTGTGGAATTCCTATTATTGTGATGTCCTGCGCTCCTCTATTTGTTTATGGGTTAATTATCGCACAACGGACTATTGACCGTACTCTATACATGGATCCGTTTTTTTGTTTTGCCGATAAACGTAGCCCAGATGTGCACGCTACGTGTAGCGTGCCCCCAATTGGTGAAAACTGATTTACCCCCAACAATATACCGCAAACGCATAATCTTACCCCGCAGGGTAGGCCGCAGTACCAGGAGCGCAGCATGAACGCGCTACCCATAACGGGCGAATTATTCGCCAAGAACAACTAGAGCAAGCGATCCTTGCCGACCCGCTTGGAGGGGTGTATAGTTGAGGCATATTTTATGTGTGGCTGATAAGTATCGACGAAGCGTATTATGTATGTTTGGGCTGGAGTAAGGCAAAACATACGAAAAAAGGTGGCTACAAACATTTTTGTAACTCAGTGGCGTAAAGGGAGCTAGGATGCCCAAATTAATAATCGAAGGAGTTGGCGAGGTCAATGTTGAATCTGGGATGCGGCTAGTACTTGCGCTTTCAGACAACACTGCTGATAACGTTCATGCCTGTGGTGGTTTTGCTCGTTGCACAACCTGTCAGGTGGAGTTCGTGAGTGGAGAACCACAGCAATGTACACAGGCAGAACTTGATGTTCTGGAGAGAAAAAACAAGTCAGGGGACTTCAGACTGGCGTGCCAGAGCCTGGTAAACGATGATATGCACGTGCGGGTGCTGATGAAATTCAGTGAATCCGGAAGACCTGACCCTGGGCCGCGTCCTGAAAACACAATCACCCCGGCTCCAGAATGGGTAGAAACTCCGTAAGTACGGCGGGCCTCTTTTCAGGCTTCCTTCACGCCATCTAACAGGTTAGTGGCTTCATCGCTAATTTTCTAGAGGACAAGAGAAAAAAGCGGCAGGATTGACTTACCCCCTGGGAGAGTGTGTATTGTAACAAAATGGGGATGGGAAAACTGACTGGTTGGCACATATTGAAGATATATGACGTGCTGTCAAACATGAGTACTGCCCTTCGCCTGTACAGCACCAATCAACCTGCTTTCAAGATACGCTCACTTCGGCACAATCTGACCGATGGGGTAACGAAATAGAGAATAAGATGCGAGGGTAGTTTGTTTTAAGTGTAGGCAGGCAATCCCTTGACCCAATCAATTCATATGGACGTCAACGTCCGGTAAGTTCAAATTCAGGGGAAAGACGGAGGCAGATATGCGCATGGTCGGTTCGGAAGAGTTTAGTTATCATCAAGATTCACAGTGGGCCCAATTCCCAGAGGAATTGACAATTGAGGAGATTGCCGGAGTAGCAGTAGATTCTCAAGACCGCATCTACATGTTGACTAGAAATCGGCATGGCGTGGTAGTTTTTGACAGGCAAGGCCGTCATTTGATGACGTGGGGAGAGGATATGTTTGTGCAACCGCACGGCCTGTTTATCAGCGCCGATGATGCAGTCTATTGCATTGACCAACTAGCCCATGCAGTCCACAAATTGACAGCCGATGGGCAGTTGCTAATGACTATGTCAGACGCTGATTCATCATCAGGTCCGCAGAGTTCTCAAGATGGTAATTCAGGAGCTCCGGTCTG
>JAKUPR010000098.1 GCA_022450585.1 Anaerolineales bacterium
AAGCTTTATTGATCGATTTCCGAATCAGTTGTCAGGTGGAGAGAAGCAAAGAATTTGCATTGCTCGCGCCCTGGCAGCCGAACCGGATCTCATTATCTGTGATGAAGTTACTTCTGCACTTGACCAGTTAGTTGCGGAAGGAATTCTTGAGCTTCTACAGAACCTACAGAATCGACTTCAGTTGTCTTATCTATTTATTACCCATGATTTAGCAACAGTAAAAGCCATCGCTGATGATATTGTCGTGATGTACCAGGGACGCATAATTGAGCAAGGTGCAAAGAAACAAATACTGATGCCTCCACATGAGCCGTATACGGAATTGCTACTCTCTTCCGTACCTGAAATGGATCCAGACTGGCTAGATGGTTTGATGGACCGTCGAGAACGAGGGTTGGCGCCAACCGCGGATTCACTCAATTGAGAGTTGAGAAATCAATAGATTAGATTTGCTCTAGTCGAGTTTCAACTAGCTGTGCCATCGTGGTCAAGCCAATTAGTGATTGATTGGCTTGAGAACTCTATGAAGGTGTACTATGCCGCGTGCCTAGGCGTAAAGAGCTTTTCTAATTCACAGTCATGAACTCAAACGTAAAAACCTGGAGAACTCCAACGGTAGTGTTAATCGCTGGATTCTTGGTCTCAATGATTGGTTTCGGTGCTAGATCAGGAATGGGTTTGTATCTTGATCCGATGACAGTTGAACTCGGTTGGAGTCGAGAGACTTACGCGTTAGCGATGGCTCTCCAAAACATTATGTGGGGTATTGGCCTACCTGTTGCTGGCGCAATTGTTGATCGCTATGGACCGGTTTGGGTGATTGCGGGAGGATCTGTAATCTATGCTCTCGGGTTCTGGGGGATGACTATTTCAGACACTAGTACCATGCTGTATTTGACGGGTGGAGTTCTTACAGGTGCTGGCATAGCTTTCACTTCGTTCACTCTAGCGGTAGCTACGATGGTCCGTGCGGTTGGCCCAGAAAAAAGATCTCTGGTAATGGGTATAGGGACGGCGGCAGGTTCAGTAGGTCAGATCGTGTTGTCACCGTTTGCCCAAAGCATGATTAGTCAATTCGGATGGAGCAATGCCCTGTTGATAATGGGTGTGTGTACCTTGTGTATTATTCCACTGGCGTTGTTGTTACCGAGTTATCCTGAGTTCGATGAGCCAGAGACAGCGGGGATATCACTATCAGACGCGCTGCGAGAGGCTTTACACCATCGAGGGTATATTCTATTGACCATAGGCTTCTTTGTATGCGGGTTCCATGTGACATTTATCATGGTTCACTTGCCGGCGTATGTCGTCGATTTGGGTTTATCGGGTAGTGTTGCGGCCTGGTGTCTGGCCTTGATTGGGGTGTTCAATATTATTGGGGCCATCGGGGTTGGGCTCTACGGTCAACGTCACAATAACTCGAATGGTCTGTGTTTCATTTACGCCGCCCGAGCATTAGTAATCTCAGTATTGTTAGTTATGCCTAAAACAGAATTCACCCTTTATCTATTCGCCTGTACTATGGGATTGCTATGGCTTTCCACTGTTCCACTAACCACAGGTGTAGTGACTAAGATTTTTGGTGTTCGTTACATGGCGACTTTGTTCTCGATTGTCTTTCTAAGTCATCAGGTTGGGAGTTTCATTGGCGTATGGTTAGGTGGGTATATTCATGATTTGACAGGTTCGTATGATGCGGTGTGGCAAGTTGGTGTTGTTCTGGGTGTTGTTGCTGCGGTTCTACATGCACCAATCAATGAAACGCCACTTACTCGTACTGCGAAAGTGGCGTTGTAATATGATATCTTAGAATGGATGCAACTCTTAGGTATTAATTATTGAAGTTAATTGAAATTGAAACTAGATGTTTGACAAATCTTTTTAAGAAAACTTTGTATGCAATGATGTGTGTTTATGACGAGAAATGTCACGAATTAACTTCACACACAGTAGGGTGTGCAATCTCGAGAGTATGGGATGATTGAGTCGAGCCTAAGAATATTACGCACGGACGTTTCGGGTATGCCGATTGAATGGGTCGGTTTCGAAGAAACAGTCAAACTGCATTGTCTAGAGCAAATACTCTATCCAATAGGTTCTTCTTTGTATGTTGTACGTGGGGGAATAAACGCGCGAACCGGGCGTCAGAGCACACTTGAAATTCATTCAATCATCTGTACTCTGGGACAATCGAGGGCCTACTTAAGGAATCATTCTTTATACACGCCACCGTTAAACAACAAGGCATTATTCCGACGCGATGCTCACATATGCCTTTATTGCGGAGGACAGTTTCTCCCTTCTCAGTTGTCAAGAGACCACGTACAGCCTCTCAGTCGAGGGGGCGCAGATGTTTGGCAGAATGTTGTAACAGCCTGTAGACGTTGTAACCATAGGAAAGGTAATCAGACGCCTGATGAATCGGGACAGGAACTGTTGGCAGTACCATTTGTTCCAACTCATGCAGAATATATCTACCTGTCCGGTAGACAGATTCTGGCGGACCAAATGGAATTTCTAATTTCACATTTCCCACGCAACAGCCCCCTTCATAAGCGTATAGGAAATTCCTGAGAGTTGTTGCTGATTGGAGGATGTAGCGATGGGTGATGATAACAGTCTAATTAGAAAGTTTATGACCCGTGCGGTGCATTCTGGCGAATCGCCAGATACCGTTACGGGGGCATCCGCGCCTAATATAGTTATGTCAAGTACGTTCGTTATCAACGAACCAGTCAGCTTCTCGGCTCAAGACAAACCTGATGATGCTCCCTATGTTTATAGTCGTTGGGACAACCCAACAGTCACGGTTCTTCAGGACAAACTTGCGGCACTGGAAGAAGCTGAGGCCTGTCGCTGTTTCGCGTCAGGTATGGCCGCGACTTCAGCGTTGCTGTTGAGTACGCTCAGCCAAGGTGACCGACTGGTAATGAGCGACAGTAATTATCCGGGTACAGCAGAGTTTGCCCGAAAGACGTTAACGCGGCTGGGTATAGAGGTAATTTT
>JAKUPR010000099.1 GCA_022450585.1 Anaerolineales bacterium
ACCTGAAGTACGCATGAGTACTCAGAATACTTTAACATACAAGCTTCTAGTAAGTAAAGGTGGGAGCTGTCGTTCTGCGAGCCTGTATGTATGGATTTGTATAACATATGCTGACTTCTGATGGTTTGAGAATTCGTAAGCAGTTGCGTGTATGTATGTGAGTTCTCATGTATTTTGTGTGGAACCATAATGCCGAATGACAAAGCCTACACTGTAAAGAATAATCGTTCCCCCAAGTATCGTGACATACGTTGGGATTTCGTCAAGAAATATCCATGCCAAAACACTGGCTCCAAGAGGTTCTCCTAAAATGGCGATCGAAATGGGTCCGGGGTGTACGTCCCTCAATAAGCTGTTAATCAGCGAGTGACCTATAAGTTGAGGTATCAGACCGATCAGTATAAGGAATAAATAGGTGTGTTTGTCGAAACCAGTTAAATCAGTTTGTAAGAATAAGGCCAGTAATAGCAGCATTACACTGCTTAACCCGTACACTCCTGTGATATATATCTGGATGGGTATCATTTTTAGCGCTTTATGTCCAGCTGTTAGATATCCTGCCATACATGCAGCTGCAATAATTGCAAGTCCATCGCCTTGAGAAAAACTTCCAAACATGGATTGTTCATAAACTAGAATGAATGTTCCTGTTGTGCTTAAGCAAATACTGATGAAAATGTATCGAGGTGGGAGAGATCTTTGGATCAGCCAATTCAGTAGCGTGACAAAAATTGGACTTGTGGTGACCAGTACTGTGGATTTCGTTATAGATGTTGTTTCAACTGAGCTAATCCATAGCCAGAAGTGTAAGGCAAGACATAGAGATGAAATCACGATAAAAAGAACAGAGGTCTGAGATATAGTCCTGATTTTCAGTTGATTCTGCCTCATCAGGTTAATAGGCATGATGCATAAGAATGCTATTGTGAGGCGGTAGATTGATATTGTTAAGCTTGGAGCATGACAGAAGCGAATAAGTATAGAGGATACTGATAAGGCAAGCACGCCTATACCAAGACGTAGTGATGTTCCAAATCTCGAGAAATTTGCTTCAATTGAATCAGCCATGTACCGTTGATTATATGTCAAATTGAGGAAGTACACAGTCAACGAAAACGGAGAGAGCGGGGTTTATACCCCGCTCTCTCCGTTTTGAAAGTGAACTAATTAGCCTAGGCTTCTAGTGCTTTCTGTCGAGCCAGATTTCGTCCAAAGTGTGACCCCAGTAGTAGTATGAACCCTGGTAGCTACCCT
Source organism: Anaerolineales bacterium (assembly GCA_022450585.1). Taxonomy (GTDB): domain Bacteria; phylum Chloroflexota; class Anaerolineae; order Anaerolineales; family UBA11657; genus CAJWGI01. The sequence continues at coordinate 1,255 of JAKUPR010000099.1, forward strand.
GTCGGAAGTTCTTGACCCATTCCTGAGCGCAATAGCATCGTATGTCTAGAGCCGCTCGAGGCATTTCCATGTGGAAGACCTGATCGTTTATTCGCTCTCTAAGAGGTTGTAAGTGTGAGAGCATTTCTTCTTCAGTTGTTGCTGCTCGCATCTTTGTTGTCAGGTCGTTCACTAGTGGATCGTTAATGTTTTCCCTGTTGACAGTACCGTTCACGTTATATCGGAAGTACATCATACTGCCCAATCCCGGGAAGGAAGCAGCCCATGACCAGAATACACCTGGCAACTCACCTTGTGCTAGCGGTCCGTTGTATGCGCTGTAGTCCCTGCTGTCGATTTTAGCGTTTATGCCAATCTTCTTCAGGTCCTCGACGACCAGTGCTAGCGTGTCAGTGTATGCAGTGGAGTAGGCGTAGTATTCTATGGATTCATCGATTTCTCCGAATCCTGTACTATCCCACAATGTCTGTGCTTTCTCAGGGTTATAGTGCCAGATATACTCTCCGTAGAGGGCATCTAGGTCATCGTCCCATGATGGCATTTCATCCATCCAGAAATACCATGATGCTCGTAGTGGCACTGGGGCGTGGTTGTAACCGAATAGCACGTCACCGATGCCTTTTCCGTCTATAGCTAGTGCTGCGGCACGTCTAGCATCAACATTTGACCATATTGGGTCGTTTTGCTGGAAGGATATGCAGCATGCGTACGGAGTTGTGCTTGGGTATGCTACAAGTCCAGGTTTATTCTTGAGTAGGGATCCAAATTCTTCAATTCGTCCTGAGGTTGCACCGTATGCGTAGTCTGCTCGGCCTGTCCGAAGCATGGCAACCTTGGTGGATGCGTCAGGAACGATAAGGAATTCAACGCCGTCAATGTATGGCAGTTGTCCACCCTCGTCGTCCTTGAAGTAGTAATTTGGATTTGCAACCATTTTGACCTTGACGCTTTTTTCTGCTGACTCAAGGATGAAGGGACCCGGCCCCACGACTTCTTGGACTTGTCTTTCTGCCTTGAAGATGTGTGGGTTAATGATTGGGTGATCTTTGATAGCTAAGTTTGGCAAAAGCCACAGTGAAGGCTCGTTGAAATTGAGTACCACTGTGTACTTGTCTGGTGTATCGATACTATCAATGGTTGCAAAAGCTCCACTATGGACGCTGTTATCTCGGAGCTGCAGCAGTGACCATTTGACGTCTTCGGCAACGATCTCAGGTCCTAACTGGAAGGGATCATCCATATCACCCCAGTGCATTCCTTCATGTATCTTGAAGGTAGCAGTCATGGAGTCTGCACTGAATTCCCAAGTCTCAGCAAGGCGAGGAATCAATGGTGGGTTTAGTGGGTCTGCATCTGGCCCTGTATCAAATTTTAGCAGCGCCATGTAAACCATGTTGCTGACAACCGCAGTTCCTCCTGCAGCAGTCATGCGAGGATCCCATTTTGAGACGTCCCAGTTTACCGCATTGATGAATGTTCCACCGCGCCTGATTTCCTCATATCGGTAACTGCGATCCCAGGATATTGGTATATACTGGGCCACTTCTTCAATTGACATGAGTGGCATTCTCTCGATGATGTCTTTAGTAATTACCGGACGAGTCTGGAGCTTCTGTGCTCCTTCCTCTTGCGTGCGACCACTCCCTAAGCCCGTTGCTCCGTAGAGCGTGATGTCATACTGAGGAGTGGGTGTAGCCGTA